>JANXBB010000133.1 GCA_025061975.1 Caldifarciminota bacterium
ACCAAAAGTAAATGTGTATCAAGTTCGGTTGTATCATAACCATAAAATTCCAACGCAGCATGCGCCAATGCTTCTTCTTCGTCCTCAGTAAATGCTTGATTAGCATCAATTACAACTTTTTTGGAGCGTTCTTTTTGTTTAAACATCTCAGCTTCGAAACCTAAAATATCAACTTTGTAGCCAACTTCTTTAGCCAATTCTTGTGAAAGTTCAATATGAAAACCAAAAGTGTCATGAAGTTTAAATAGTTCACTACCGGGAATAATTTTGGTGTTTTTAAATTGGTCAATTAATTCATTAAATCGCTCAAGACCGCTTGCAAGAGTTTTTAAAAACCGTTCTTCCTCAGATTTAATTATTAAGGCAATTGTTTCTTGTTTCTCTTTATACTCCGGATACCACTGGCGCATTTCAGCAATAACCTCCCCTGATAGACGATATAAGAACGGTTCGTTAATGCCAATTTTATAAGCAAAAAGCAATGCGCGACGCAGAATACTGCGTAAAACATAACCTCGCCCTTCATTTGAAGGAATTGCTCCGTCGCCAATTGCAAAAGTTAATGCTCGCGCATGATCCACTGCTGAATAAAAAGCAACTTTAGTTTCTAAGGTTAACGGCCGATCCAAAATCTTGGTCAATTTACGTAACAAGGGTGCAAAAAGGTCGGTTTCAAAAATTGATCGCTTGCCCTGAGAAACCATAGCTAAACGCTCAAGCCCCATCCCTGTATCAATACCCCGATTCTTTAAAGGCAATAGACGACCGTCAAGTTGCTTATCGTATTGAGGGAAAACAATATTATAAAGTTCGAGATATCGTTCGCAATCGCAGCCCGGACCACAACTGACCTTGCCACAGCCAAATTCTTCGCCTAAATCGTAATAAATTTCAGAACACGGTCCACAAGCACCAACAAGTCCAGCTGGCCCCCAAAAATTATTATCGGCTCCGAGCCGAAAGATTCGCTGAGGCTCAAGCCCAATATCTTTATGCCAAATTTCATATGCTTCGTCATCTTCTTCATAAACTGAAACGTAAAGCCGTTCTTTCGGTAATTTTACAACTTCGGTTAGATATTCCCAAGCCCAAGGAATTGCTTCTTTCTTAAAGTAATCACCGAACGAAAAGTTACCGAGCATTTCAAAAAAAGTACAATATTTAATTGACTTGCCAACTTCTTCTAAATCTGTAGCTCTAAGACATTTCTGGATTGATGTTGCCCGTCGATAAGGCACAGGAACTGTACCGGCATAATATGGTTTAAACTGAACCATACCTGCGCTGGTAAAAAGCAACGTAGGATCGTCTTTGGGAATTAAAGATGATGAAGCGATAATTTTATGGCCACGCTCGGCATAAAAATCTAAGAAAGTTTGTCTAATTTCTCGATGATTCATTGTGCTTCGCTTAGCACTTTATTGATTACATCTAAATTATAACCACTGCGTAAAAGTCGCGCTTTTAGTTTTTTAAGATCTTTAATTTTATAAAGATTCTTCTTTTCTAAAAGTTTTTTTAACGCCTGATATTCGTCTTCATTACTAATTTCTTTTGTAACTTGAGTAATGACGTCATCAGAAATTCCCCGCCGCCGCAGTTCGTAAATAATTTTCTTTTTACCTTTAAGTCGGAAGTTAAGATAATGGTTAACTATACTACAAGCATAATCATAATCAGAAAGCAACTCTCCGGCTTGTAAATTTTGTAGCACTCGGTCTATTGTCTCTTTTGTAAAGCCTTTATTTGTAAGCCGTTCTTCAAGCTCCTTTTTACTTCGGGGACGAAACGCAAGTAATCTTAACGCATAGTTTTTAGCCTTCTCCTCGGATATTTTGTTTAGAAGAATATTTAACTCATCTTCTGTAATTTCGCTCTTTGATTCTAACCCCAATTTTTCTAATAAATTTTTATTAATTAAAGAGAAATATTTTCCGCCCAAATAAAGATATACCTTATTCGGATTTCTTTTGCTTACTTTGAGTTTTAGTTTCATCAGGCTTAGCATATAAGACTGAGATAAGCTTTTTCTCAATTTTTTGAGCAAGCTCCGGATTTGATTCTAAAAACTGAATTGCATTTTCTCGACCTTGACCAATTTTTTCCCCTTGGAATTGATACCACGCACCTGAGCGTTCAAGAACATTAAACTGTAGGCCGAGATCAACAAGTTCTCCGGCCCGAGAAATTCCCTTGCCGTAAATAATGTCAAATTCCGCTTCTTTAAACGGCGGCGCTAATTTATTTTTGACTACCTTAACTTTGGTTCGACTGCCAATAATTTCTTCGCCATGTTTAATCTGGCCAATTCGCCGAATATCTAACCGAATACTTGCATAAAATTTTAATGCTAAACCACCTGGGGTAGTTTCGGGATTACCAAACATTACTCCAATTTTCTGACGAATCTGATTAGTAAAAACCGCACAAGTTTTTGATTTACTTATTACTGCTGAAAGCTTCCGAAGTGCTTGAGACATAAGCCGCGCTTGAACTCCAACAAAAGCATCTCCCATTTCGCCTTCAATTTCCGCGCGCGGAACAAGAGCAGCAACTGAATCAACTACGAAAACATCAAGCGCTCCGGAACGCGTGAGGGTCTCAGCAATCTCAAGTGCTTGCTCTCCGCTGTCAGGCTGGGCAACAAAGAGGTTATCTAAATCAACGCCTAAAGCTTGTGCATACCTCACATCTAAAGCATGCTCAGCATCAATAAAAACTGCAGTACCTCCAAGCTTTTGCACCTGGGCGATAATTTGTAAAGTAAGTGTTGTTTTTCCTGACGCCTCAGGACCAAAAATCTCAATCACTCGACCCCGAGGTAAACCACCAATTCCTAATGCATAATCAAGTCCAATTGAACCGGTGGGAATAACTTCAGTTGCAACTTCTACCGCACTTTCTCCAAGCCGCATAATTGCACCTTTGCCGAACTGCTTTTCAATCTGAGAAATCGCCTGTTTTAATGCTTTAATTTTTTCCTCTTCACCCATTATTTAGCTCCTTTGTTTTGTTTTATAAATTAGTATAAACACAAATATAAGAATGTCAATAGCAAAAGATATACTTTTTTTACCTAGAAGCTAATTTTCTGCATCTATTATATTATAGTTGGATGTACAAATAATTGTGATGATTTTTAATATCCAAAGACCGACATTGATTCTAAAGGAGGATAATTTATTGGGGTTTATTTAAACAATAAACGCCGGGAATTATTAACACCCTACTCCCCGATACCGTCCCCTCCATTCCCAAAAGGATATTTTGCAGTTCAATTTAAGCATCAATCGAACTTTTGTAAACTGATTAATAGCCGAATGATTTTGGGAATTTGTCCGGCTAAAGATTTTAACCTATATAATGTGCGATATTATAAATAACTTTTGCCGACGTTTAAGCCCACTAAAAGAACGCTATTTGAGTGAGTTATCAATTTAACACATATTAAATTCATTATCGGCTCGGCGATCAGCCTTAGGGTATATTATCAAACAATAAAGAATTTTTAATCTTTATTTAGGTATTTATGTTTTACGCTTATGCTATTGTCTTTATGCTCTTGACAAGCATTATTTTTTCTAATATGCTCTTTTATAATGATTGACTTAAGAAATCGTAATTCTTTTAGACTTATCCGACGCAAAAAAGTTTTTATACCGCCGTGGCGTTTTATCACTGTATTATGTTTGGCATTTGTTCTGTTTTTTATAATTTATACGATGAAAAAATTTTTAAATTATTAAGGAGGCAGTATGGCGGAATTACATTTTAACTATAAGGATTTATTTAAAGCCTTAAAACTCGGTTTTTCAGCAAAAAAACTCATAATGATGGGGCTGGGATTGCTTGTCGGTGCGGTATTATATAACATTTTCAGTTACCTGGGCTTTTTGGCATCAGGCTTTAGCTTTTACCAAATATGGGATGCCTATCGGGTACTTCCAATTCCGGAAAGTCTTAGCTGGTATGGTTGGGTTTTATATGGTTTAGGCGTCGGATTGTTTTTAGCTTCAATTCTAATTACTGCAACCGCAGTCGTTAAAGTAACTTATGAACAACTGCGCGGCGATGACTTCTTTCAGATCACCGAAGCTTTTAAGTTCGCCTTTAAAAACATCAATGCAATCTTTATGTCCTGGATCTTGGTAATTATCTTTATTGCGACTGTTGTAGTATGTGGTTTAATTCTGTCGGCTATCGGTCGGATTCCATATTTCGGAGAACTTTTTATGAGTATTTTTACTGTTATAGCTTTTTTTGCTTCACTCTTTATTGTTTATCTCGCAATAATTTTATTCTTTGCTCTGCTTTATGCTCCAGTGGTTGTAGGTACCGCTAAAACTGATACCTTTGATACTCTTTTTGAAGTCTTTTCGATGGTTAACCATCAAACTGCTCGAACTATCTGGTATACTCTAATCGTAGCTTTTCTTGCGAAAGTCGGATTTGTAATCTTAGGCCTTTTCAGTCGTGCGTCAGTCTTAATCGGAATTAACATTCTAAAAATATTTATGGGCAATAAGATTTTAGAATTGGCAACTAATGCAAGTTATGGCTTTAAACTCACAATTCCTTATTGGTGTCCAGAAATCGGTGCAATAATTTGTGATAAAATTTATACCTTACTTAGTGGTGATATCTTGTTTGCTCCTTTTAATTTTAGTGCTTCAAACTGGGCAATGGCGATAAGTTCCGTCATTGTGCTTTTAAGTTATTATGTAATTATTCTCTTTGTTTTTGCATATCCTTTTACTGTCTTATATACCGGGCTTACTGCTTCTTTCTTGGTAATTTATAAAAAGAAAGATGATAGAAATCTTTTAGAAGAAAAAGAAGAACAACTTACATGCAGTGAATCTATAACCACTAAAGAGGGTGAGACAACTACATCTGAAGAAAAGCCCGAAGCTCCACCGGCTTCTTAAGTTATTTAAGAAATTCGGTTTTTATGCACTCTTCTGCGCAATGTATACCTTGTGTGCTTGCGCAAGTTAAAAGAATTTTAGCACATATTCCTGAAATCACTGAAGAAGAAAAAAAATTAGCTCATAAGGTAGCTTTAGAAGTATCAGCCCAAACTCCTTTGGAATATCCTCCAAGTAAGTATACTTCAATAGTACTTGAAGCGGTATACGAAAAACTAGGCAATATAGATCCATTTGTTTTAGTTAAAAGAAAAGAAAATGAGCTTGGTGAGCGGCTTTATAATGAGTTAAAGCCCAAAATCAGTCGACTTCAGGACCCAATTTTTTCTGCAATTAAAGCGTCTGCTTGTGGCAATATAATTGATGTTGGACCTGGAGATATTTATTTAGACACCTCAAAAAAAGACTTAAAAAAAGAGTTCGCAGAGCTTTTCGAAAGACCCTGGGCGATTGACCATTATCAGATATTTAAAGAGAAATTCAAAACCGCAGAACAAGTTTTATATATCTTAGACAATGCTGGTGAGCTTTTTTTAGATAAATTAGTTTTAGAAACACTAAAGAATAAAAAACTCACGATCGTCGTTAAAGCTTATCCAATCTTAAATGACGCTCTAAAAGAAGATGCTCGACGAGCTGGGTTAGATGACTTAGGTGAAATTATTGAACTCAACCGCGATACGAATCGCCGTTATTTAGGAGTTGACTTCGAAGCAGTAACCGAGGAGTTTTTAGCACATTTTGAAGATGCAGATTTAGTGATTGCCAAAGGGCATGCGAATTTTGAATCGTTAGTTAACACGGAACGCGATGTTTTTTTTGTTCTTATGGCTAAATGCCCGGTAGTTGCTGGTTATCTGAATGTGAAAGTTGGCGATTCGGTATTTTATTATTCGCCTATAAAAGAAGAATAATGTGTCTTGCAATCCCTGCTAAAGTTCTAAAAATCAAGGGCGATTCCGCAATTGTTGAAGTTCGGGGTGTTAAACGAGAAATAAATATTCTTTTATGCCCTGAAGTAAAGATTGGTGATTATGTTATTGTGCATGCAGGTTTCGCTTTAAAAATAATCGACAAAAAATACGCCCAGGAAACCATAAAAATTTTTGACGAAATTGAGACGCTTAATAGAAAGCCTCGCAAACCTTAAATGCCCGAACTCCCAGAAGTCCAAACGATCTGTCAGGAACTTAAGCAGGTCATACTAAGGAAGAAAATCCGTAGGGTTAATGTATACCGTAAAGCAAGCATTGGTTATCCACAAGCCGACGGTTTTATAAAAGCACTTTTGGGAAAAGAAATTAAAGATATCCAAAGACGCGGTAAATATATTTTATTTAAACTCTCCCAAAATAAACTTTTAGTGTTTCATTTAAGGCTTTCCGGTCAACTTAGATATTTTAAGGAACTTCCCCAAGAGATCTATAAGTCGGAACGAATTAGATTTATATTTAGCACTGGTGATGCTTTAAGTTTTTATGAACCCCGGGCATTAGGTAAAGCTTATTTAATCTCAGGTAACAGCTACCCTCAAGAACTTTTAG
Source organism: Caldifarciminota bacterium (assembly GCA_025061975.1). Lineage (GTDB taxonomy): Bacteria > Hydrothermota > Tepidihabitantia > Tepidihabitantales > CAIPLT01 > JANXBB01. The sequence continues at coordinate 6,473 of JANXBB010000133.1, forward strand.
GTTTAAAAAATTTAGGACCAGATCCTTTAGAAGCAATCTTTACTTATAAATATCTTTATAATAAGATCCACAATCGCCGCGCCAAAATCAAATCATTACTTTTAGATCAAAGAATCTGTGCTGGCGTGGGCAATATTTATTCCGATGAAGCTTTGTTTCTCGCCCGAATTCATCCGTTCACTTTGGCCTATAAACTATCCAAACACGAAATAAAACGGCTTGTATGGGCTCTAAAAAAAGTTTTACGCCAAGCCATAAAAACTAAAGGAAGCTCCGTTAAAGATTATCTAAGACCAAATGGTAGTTTGGGCAGTTATCATTTACATGCATATGTATATGGCCGCGAAGGACTATCCTGTCGCCGATGTAGAACAAAAATTTCAATTCTTAAGTTCGGGAATCGCCGAACTAGATTTTGTCCGAGATGCCAAGTTTTGAAGTAGACTTCCTTACGTATTCATAAACTGCCCCAGCTAAATAAAACGAGCCGCAAACAATAATCGGCGTTTTTAGTGCTTTTTTTGCTTCTTTCAATGCAAAATCGAATGCCTCTTGATAATTCTTAACTTCCACAGCTGAAATATCTAATTTTTGAGCAATTTGCATAAGTTCAGAGCAACGAATCGTCCGGGGATTAGGTGCCTCGGTAAGGATAAGTTTTTTTACAATCGGCTTTAATATTAAAAACATTTCGCGAACAAGTTTTCCCATAAGTGAAGCAAAAACAATTATCGCTTTACTTTTTATTATCTCATTAACCACTGAGACTAGCGCCATTATTGATTCTGGATTATGAGCAACATCGATAATAATTAACGGATCGGTATTTATAACCTCAACTCGGCAATTAATTTTCGCTTGGCTAAAACCAAAAGTAACAGCACGATGGAATTCGGATTCTCCAAGATAATTTTTATTTTTTAAGTGTTTTAAGACCCCATAAGCATTAAGTATGTTTTCAATTTGATGTCTCCCAATAAGATCTGTGCTTATATAATAGCGCCGATCGTCATCTTGATCTTGTAAGACAAATCGCGTTCCTTGGAGCGAATATTTAATATCGCATGTTTTAAGATGATTGGGCACATAATACAATTGGTTGTAAGGAATATTACGGGATTCTAAATATCTTTTAAGTGTCCGATAGACAATAGGCCGTTGTGGAGCACAAACAATAAAACTTTTTTTTCTAATGACCCCTGCTTTTTCATAAGTTATTTTAGTTAAAGTAGGACCTAAAATCTCAATATGGTCAAATCCGATTTTAGTGATAACTGCAACAATGGGATTAGAGGTATTCGTGGCATCAAGCCGACCACCGATCCCAACTTCTAAAATAGTAAAGTCAACTTCGTTTTCTAAAAAGTAAAGATAGGCAAGTGTTGTGAGGGTTTCAAAAAAAGTAAGCTGGTATTTAATAATATGGGTTTTTATTTTATTAAGGATTTTATCAGCTGAGAAGTACGAAATTGGTTTATTATTTATCTTAATCCGTTCGCGCCAAGATAAAATATGAGGCGAAGTATAAAGTCCTACTTTAAATCCTGCACTAATAAGTGCAGAGGCGATGAAATGAGCAGTAGAGCCTTTTCCTTTTGTTCCCGCAATAATTATTGGCTTGTTAAGAAGTTTGTTTGGATAGTTAAGTACTGCGAGAAATTTTTTGAATTTATTGAGTTTAAAATCATAGTATACGCTTGGCTTTTGTTCGTAGTTAATAAGAGAGTATAAGAATTTATCGAGATTCATAAAATCAAGTGAGCTGGAAGGTAAACCAATAAGATTTACTGATAACCAATCAGAAGTTGAGCATTACAAGCAAGCTCACGAACATATTGGTTGTTGAGGATTCGAATAAAATGGATCTCGCCTTGTATTTTAGCTATTTTGGATTTAAGCGTTAAGGTTTCGCAAGATATTTCTAAAATATCTCCTGGCATTACCATTTTTTTAAAACGAGCCTCATTGATACCATAAAATAAAGGTAAATATTTTATTTCCTCGTTGCCCGGCGTATTTAAAGTTATTTTATAAAGTAATAAAATCCCCGCAGTCTGTGCCATTGCTTCAATCATTAACACGCCGGGCATTAACGGGAAATTAGGGAAGTGCCCGGAGAAATATTCTTCATTTCCGGAAACAGCTTTAGTTGCGATAATTTTATTTTCGCTAAGGTACACTACTCGGTCAATCATTAAAAAGGGATAGCGGTGCGGAAGAATTTGTTTAATATCTGCTATTTCTAATACAGGTTTAGAAAAAATTTCTTTTAGTACGGTATAATCCATATCAAGTTATTTCTCTATGTTTTTTATAAATCTTCGGATTGTTTCTCCTAATTCTTGCTTTAATAATTCTTTTCGTGAAACTTCGATTTCGGTTTCGAAAAGGACCTCATTTCTTAACGGCGACAAAACTTTAAGGTTTATGTGGATTAAGTTTCCTTCTTTACGACTTTTGCCTAAAACAAGATATTGCGCATTTAACATTAATCCCATTGAATAAGCATCGCTTTCTTTAATTTCTGAGCCTAAACTTATGTTTCGAGAGAGGAGAAGATTATTTATTTCGCTTTTCGCAATAACTCGAACCTGGGGAAACGTTTTTATTATATCGATTATTGTCTGCTGAATTTGACTTCCGATGTTTTCTTGTTGACTCTCTTGATTCTCGTTAAAAAACGGAAAAACACCAATACTTATCTCTTGACTTGTTGTTGAAATAGTATCAATTTTTGTTGTCGGTGTCTTGCCGGTCTTTGAGCTTATTACTCCTGCACGTTCTTTAAGCATTGTAAGTACCTTTTCGGTAAGATCAAGCCCGCTTTGTGCATAGACCACCGGTGTTTGACTAATGTCTAAAATCAAAGCAAAACCTTCTTTTTTAGCAAGTTCGCTACATACATCTTTAACTTCCTGCATGATCGGTGCTATTAATTCTCTGTTCTTACGTTCAAATTTTCCTCCCCGCCCCCATACTTCTTCAATATAAGTATCATACCGCCGTTTTGCTTCCGCAATTTCAAGCTCTTTTGCTCGGATTGCTTCTTCGGAAAGAATTAACCGTTGCGATGCTAATGCACCCTCTAAGGCTTCGTAAGTTCTTTTAAGCGAATCGGCAATTGCTTTATACCGCATAACCTCTAAGTCTAACGCTCGTTGGGCGCTTTGAGCTGTTTCATAATTCTCTAGTAAATATTTAATATTAACATAGCCAACCTTCGCCTCTTTTGCAAAAGCCAATCGCCCGACAAATACGGCAATTAAGTTCAAAAATATTATATATTTTCTCATAGCGATTAGTGATTTAATTTGTTAATACAATTTCTTTAAGTTCGCCAATTTTAGGTTCTATATCACAAATTTTTACCCTTAGGTAATTATCGGAAATCGCCCAATTCTTCGACTCTACGATTACTTCTAACTTCTTGCCAATAAATCGCTTGCGATAATCATGGCGTTTCTTGAAATTTAGCTCGTTAAGTATCTGAATACGCTCTTTTTTTACTTGGGACGAAATCGGATCACCTAATTTATATGCAATTGTTCCTCTACGAGGCGAATAAGGGAAAATATGGATGTAATTTATCGGTAGCTCTTGAAGTAATTTTACAGTTCGTAAAAATGCTTGTTCGGATTCATTGGGGAACCCAATTATAATATCTGTTCCAAGATTAGCATCTGGAAGATACTTTGTAATTGAATCAAAAATTCTTTTAATATCCGTAACCCGATACTTTCTACCCATTGCCTTTAACACCTCATCATCACCCGATTGGATTGGAACATGTAAGTGCTGGCACAATCTTTTGACCTTAAATAATCTTAAAAATTCCTCTGATATCATATCCGGTTCAATGGAACTTAATCGAATTCGAACACCAAAATCGGGCATTGTGTTAAGTAAGCTTACAAGCGAAGTTCCTAAATCACGACCATATGCTCCAAGATTTAATGCTGTAAGCACAACTTCTTTATAACCCTGTCTGCTTAGCATTTCTATTTCTCTTATTATCTTTTCGGGAACAAATGAACATAGAGAACCGCGTATCACATGTGCCAAACAAAATGTGCACTCATTAATACAACCATCAGCAAGTTTTATTAACGGGCGTGAACGTTCAAACAGCAAACT
>JANXBB010000166.1 GCA_025061975.1 Caldifarciminota bacterium
CCCAAAAGCTATCTTACTGTGAAGATTCAACTAATTTAGAACTTGGTTATCGGCGAAATTTTCTCCGCCACAGGGTTATTCCGGAATTAGAAAAGCTTAATCCCCAACTTACCGATACGGTTTTGCGAATGTCGGAGATTTTGCGAATGCATGAAAATTTTATTAACGAAGAAGTCCAAAAAGCTTTTAATGAAACGGTTGTAAAGTTGTCAAAAGGGCATATTAAGTATGTTATTGACATCGCAAAAATAAATAAGTATAATGAATTAATAAAACTTGAAGTACTTAAAAAATTGCTTCCCCGGAAGCAAATGGATATTATAAAGAATATTAACAAGCTTTGCTTAAAGCCCACAGGAAGCAAGCTAAAAATAAAAGATAATCTTTGGGCATGGCGTGAGTACGATAAATTGCTTATCGGCCGACTTCAAACAAAAACTAAACAAGCTAAGAAAATTTGGTCGCTTATGTTAAATCAAGATAATGAGATTAAAGAGCTAAAAATGATATTTAGCGTCTGGGAGCGAACAATAAAAGATTCAGCCGAAAAAGCCCAACTGCTTAGGAAGATTTATGAGCAAAAATCTTGTGACTGGGAAGTTTTTGATAAAGACAAATTACATTTACCACTTTATGTGCGATTTCGCAAAACTCAAGACAAGATTAAAATCTCTGAAACACAAACTAAAAGTTTAAAAGAGTTTTTTATTGACCAAAAGATTCCTCAAAGACTTCGTAGTCAGATTCCTTTGGTGTGCGATCAAAAAAATATTCTTTGGATTGTCGGATCGCGACGCGCTTTTTGTGGTCTAATAGATGATAAGACTGAAAACATTATCGAGATAAAGGTAAAAAAATGTTAAAGAAAAAAGTTCCAATAAAGAATTCAGTATTTAGCAATATAGCAACATGGATTACGATTATACTGACTGCTTATCTTTTATGGACAATTTTAGGAAACTTAAACCCGCGCCGGGTTGAAATCGATTATTCAACATTTATTAACGAGCTTGACAAAAACAATATAAAATCGGTCACGATTACCGAAAAAGAGATTGTCGGCAACTTTCAAACCCCTATTACAATTTCTGGTATCCGAAAACCGTTCCAAAACTTTAAAACCCGAATTCCTTTTGAAGATCCTGAGCTTATTAATAATTTGATAAAGAAAAAAGTTACGGTGAATG
>JANXBB010000186.1 GCA_025061975.1 Caldifarciminota bacterium
ACGGGTGTTAAAGAAAGAATAAATGCTTGAATCACATGGGCCCAAATCATTACTTTTCGGCGTGACCAAATATCAACCAGTACTCCAACAATTGGAGAAAAAAGCACAACTGGCAAAGTAAAAGTTAACTGGGCCCAAGAAAAAGCACTTACTTTTCCCGGAGCGCTTAAACCAACAAGGGTAATTAATAACATATGTGTTAATCGATCACCAAATTGCGAGAAGGCGCCAGAAAGAACAAGAAAGATCAAGTTTTTCAGTTGAAAGAGTTTAAGGTATTCTCTGATCGACACATAAAAGTTTATTAATTCTAACTATTTTGTCAAGGTAAAACTATGTTATTATTTTTAGTAAACTACATCGTTTGTAACATTTCATCGATTCTCGATATTTTCGCAGGTATAAGATTAATCACTTGACTTTAGTTGTTTATTTAGATATACTTCAAAAATCTATGAAATCAATAAATATCGGAATTATTGGCGCAGGATATGTTGGTTTAACAACTGCAGCATGTTTTGCCCATTTAGGACATAATGTAATTTGTGTTGATAATGATGAAAACAAAATTAAAATACTCCTTTCCGGAAAGATTCCTTTTTATGAACCGGGATTAGATAAACTTGTTATAGAAAATATAACTCAAGGCCGATTACAATTTACGACCCAAACTCAAAAAGCAGTTAAAGAATCTTTAGTTTTATTTATTGCGGTTGGAACTCCGCCTAAAGAAAGCGGTGAACCGGATCTTTCTTATGTAGAAAATGTTGCCCAAGAAATTGGCAGTGTCCTTAACGATTATCGAGTAATTGTTGAAAAATCAACTGTGCCAGTAAAAACCGGAGATTGGATTAAAGAGACTATCACTCGTTATAACAAATCAAAAGCACCGTTTGACGTTGCATCAAATCCAGAGTTTCTCCGTGAAGGAAGTGCAATAAATGACTTTTTAAATCCGGACCGAATTGTAATTGGTGTCGAATCGGACCGTGCAAAAGAAATTCTGCTTCAAATCTACGAACCGATCAATGCCCCTAAAATAATCACTGATATTAAAAGTGCCGAGCTTATAAAACATGCATCTAATGCTTTTCTAGCAATGAAAATCTCGTTTATCAATTCAATATCTATTATCTGCGAGCTTGCTGGCGCTTCTGTTGATAAAGTTGCGCAAGGTATTGGTCTTGATAAAAGAATTGGGCCAGCTTTTCTTAATGCCGGAGTGGGTTATGGGGGGTTCTGTTTTCCTAAAGATCTTAAGGCATTTATAAAAATTGCTGAAGAGTTAGGTTATGATTATCGACTTTTGAAAGAAGTTGAGCGAATTAACGAAGAGCAAAAACAACGGTTCGTTAAAAAAATCGAAGGTCTTTTATGGAATTTGCGCGGTAAGCAGATAGGAATTCTAGGCTTGGCATTTAAACCTAATACTGACGATATGCGCTTTGCACCATCAATTGATATTATCAATGAACTTCAAGCCCGTGGTGCCAAAATCAAAGCTTATGATCCGTATGCAATGAATAATGCTAAAAAAATACTTAAAGACGTCACTTATTGTAATGATCCTTACGAAGTTGCAAAAAACAGTGAAGCACTAGTAATTATTACTGAATGGGATGAATTTCGAAATCTCGATCTTATGCGAATTAAAGAGCTGCTAAAATTACCAATTATCGTTGATGGACGAAATATCTTTGATCCTCCAAAAATGGCCGAATTGGGTTTTATCTATCGAAGCGTGGGTCGATAATGATTGTTTTAGTTACCGGCGGTGCCGGATTTATTGGTTCTTACTTGTGTGAATATTTTTTATCGCAAGGTTATAAAGTAATTTGCGTTGATAATTTCATTACCGGGCAAGAAAACAACATAAAACATTTACTGAGTCATCCAAATTTTAGTTTAATTTGCCAAGACATTTCAACCCCATTAGTTATTGACAGCAAACTCGATATTATTCTCCATTTTGCTTCACCGGCCAGTCCTAAAGATTATCTAAAGTATCCGATAGAAACATTAAGAACTGGTGCCTTGGGTACCTATCACTTACTTGAACTGGCGCTTAAAAATAATGCCAAGTTTTTACTAGCTTCAACTTCTGAGGTTTACGGCGATCCTGAAATTCATCCCCAAAAAGAGTCCTACTGGGGTCATGTCAATCCAATTGGACCTCGAGCGGTCTATGATGAATCTAAACGCTTTGCTGAGGCGATGACAATAACTTATCATCGCCAATATAATTTAGATGTAAAAATTGCTCGAATTTTTAACACTTACGGCCCAAGAATGCGAACTGATGATGGCCGAATCATTCCCAACCTTATCTGTCAAGCCCTACGTAACGAACCCTTAACAATTTATGGCGATGGCACACAAACGCGAAGTTTCTGTTATATCACTGATATGGTAGAGGGAATTATAAAATTAACCAACTCACCAATTACTGGTCCAGTAAACTTGGGAAATCCTGAAGAATTTAACATGTTAGAATTGGCTAATTTAATAATAGAGCTGACCAAAGCCAACTCTCCGATAACGTTTCTTCCTTTACCGGTTGACGATCCAAAACGCCGCCGACCCGACATATCGTTAGCTCAAAGATACCTTAATTGGCATCCCAAAGTTTCTTTAAAAGAAGGGCTAATCCCTACTATTGATTATTTTAGAAAATTCATTAATTAAACCCTGCCCGGATTCGTTTTAGATAAATTTTGGCCGACAAAATTGTTAAATCTTTTGTGGTTTGAACTACATTCATATTTAACTATACTGAAAAATCAAACTGGGTTGGTTTAGACTAAACCAATAGACAACTTTTATTACCCTGTAACACCCAAAAGGGTAAAGAAGGACCGAACTTAAAACCCAAACTCTTATAGTCTCAGAAGTAATTGTCCTTGACTTTTAATTATTAATTGTCTATCATATTGGACAATGAAAGGGCTGGTAATAATTCCAACCTATAATGAATCAGAAAATATTCCGAAAATCATCCCTGAGATATTACTACAATCACCAGAATTGGAGGTCTTAGTAATTGACGATAACTCACCGGATAACACCGCTCAAATTGTTGAAGAATTAATGAAATCCGAATCCCGAATTCATTTAATAAAACGGCCTAAGAAGTTAGGATTAGGGACTGCGTATGTTACGGGATTTAAATATGTATTAGAAAAAAACTACGATTATTGTTTCGAAATGGACGCGGATTTTTCTCATAACCCTGCAGATATTCCGCGATTTATCGAACTCCTTAAAGATTATGACTTAATAATTGGCTCGAGATATTGTAATGGAATTTCAGTTGTTAATTGGCCAATGAAAAGATTA
>JANXBB010000214.1 GCA_025061975.1 Caldifarciminota bacterium
GCCAAAACCGCGAATTTTGGCGCTACGTCCCATTTTATAATACAATTTATAATACAACAAGTAAAACTCTTTATAATGTTCAAAAGATTCAGAACCGGCAAATTGAAACATTTACCTTAAAACCGATTTCTTATAGTAAATGCTTGGAACTTTCATTTACTCTTAGGCAACCTATGCATTTAACAATCAGTTTATACAATGCAATCGGACAACAAATCCAAGTTGTTGCCAATAAAAAGTTTATAAAAGGATCGCACACTATTCGGTTTGATGTGAGTTCTTTGAAGCCCGGAGTTTACTATGTTAGGTTTACTGGACGAGAATTTGAAAAAGTATCAAAAATAGTTATTTTTGGGTTTTAGATAGATTTATTCTTATCTACCAAATTAACTGCTGAGGCCCCCTTTATAACGATCTTTAAGCTCAGCCTTTTTGCCTAAATTCCAGCCGGAAACTCGGGAGAAGTAACCGGTAACACGGGTGATCTGTTCAATATCCTTGGAGTGACAATAAGGACATTCTTCTTTTAAACCTCGGCTGGTCCGAAAACAGCTATTACAAGAGGTAAATTCCGGTGAAAAAGCAATTTGGGCATTTCTGGTATTGTGAAAAGTTTTGGTTACAAAGTTAGCGATTGTCTGCGGTGCTGGTTTACTATCAGCAAGCCAGATATGAGTTAGGGCACCGGCTTCAATTAAATCATGGAAGCGGCCTTCTTTTTCTACTCGTTCAATTGGATCAATGGGTAGACTAATATTAAGATAGGTTGAATTAGTATAATAGACTGCTTTTTCTCTTAAGTTTCCTTTAAGTACTCGTGCTGCTTGATTAGGATAATATTCTAAATCCAAAAGAGCAAAACGATAAGCAGTAGATTCAGCGGGTGTTTGTTCTAAAACAAAGCGCATTCCATATTCTTTGGATAGACGCTTGACTTCGGTATTAAGAAATGCGATCGTTTTTAGCCCAAACTTATAAGCTTCTTCATCTTCGTGGAGCTCTTTTCCCAGATGATATTCCACCATTTCATTTAAGCCTAAAATGCCAATAAGATAAGTTGCACGATGCATTCTTAAATACGGTTCACCATCGCGTTCCATTGTAAGGAGCGCTAACGGGCCATTCTGTTTTAAATCAAGGAGTTGCGTTAAAAACCGCCGTTTTTCTAAATGGGCTTTGATTGCTAAATTTAACTGGCGTCGGATTTCTGCAAACAAGCGTTCATCATCGTAATTTGCAATATATGCCGCGCGGGGAAGATTTAAAGTGACATTCTGAATTGCTGAATAGCGCATCTTCCATGGTGTTTTAGCATCTTCCAAATCAGCTTGTTCTAACTTAAATGAAAGTCGGCAGCACTCCGAAATTTTTGCGGTATTACCGCGGTCAAAAACAAAATATGTATTGCCTTTTTCTGCAGCGACCAGACTGATTAGCTCCAAAAACTCTTGCCAACCATCAGTCTGGAAGAATCTTTCGGTAATATGAACTAATGGTTTGGGGAAGAAAAACGGCCGACCGGTTCCATCGCCTTCAAGATAGACTTCAAAGATTGCTTTAAGGAACTTTTGCGCGTAAGGTAAGTATTCCGCATAAGTCTTGCCGGTATATTCGCCACCCGGACCGATTGCCGGGGTATTTTCAAAGTGCTTGGGAATTTCCCAATAAAGATTAATATCAGAAAATATTGCTTGACCACCACGCGCAACATTCTGCTGCGAATATTCGAAAATGAGCATCTGTGCTAATTGATGTAAATCTTTATCTGACATGCCCACTAAAAATGGTGCAAAATACAGATTAACCGCATCCCAACCGATTGCACCGGCAAAATGTCCTTGAAGTGCTGCAGAAAACTTAACCATATGCGCAAGAAGTGTTTCCGGATGTCGAGCCGGTTTGGCGATCGAGAGTGCCGACGGTAAACTTAGACCAAATTTTTTGACGTATTCAAGTGATTGACCTGAGCAGTACGGCCGATCAATAAATCCTAAGTCGTGAAGATGAATATCACCACGTCGGTGCGCTTCAGCAACTTCTTCGGAGAAGACCCGACTCAAAGCAAACTGTTTTTTAATTGATTCTGCTAGAGTCATATTTGTGGCTTCTGGGCTATGAGGAGTGTTGGCATTTTCTTTATTGGGATACATAAGAATCTTTTCGACATCATAAAGCGGTACCCCAAGCCGCGTGTGATATTTCTGAGTCTCACCTAATCCGTGTTCGATTAATTTTGCATTGACGACTTCACGGATTAAGTTTGAGGTTAAATATTTAACACCTGAGGCAACAATTACATCTTCTACTTCACGGGAAATTTTGTCTGCAAGACTTGGAGCAAGTTCCGCTTCTTTAATTAAAGCGTTGATGATTCGGTTACGATCCCAGTGTAAAATTCGTTCATCAGATGT
>JANXBB010000276.1 GCA_025061975.1 Caldifarciminota bacterium
ACAGCTATAGATATTGAATATTCCGAAATTGATGAAATAAAGAAGATTATTAAATCATATGGAGCTAAACGAAGTGCACTAATTGCTATCTTACAGGATATTCAAGAACGTTACCAGTATCTTCCTGAAGTTGCTTTGAAAGAAGTTGCCAACTCGTTGAATATTCCGTTGTGTGAGGTCTATAGTGTTGCTACTTTCTTTAGAGCCTTCAGTTTAGTTCCTAGAGGAAAGCATACTTGTACCGTATGTATGGGAACTGCTTGTCATGTTCGTGGTGCACCACGAATTTTAGAAGAATTTGAAAGACAACTTAATATAAAACCCGGCGAAACTACTGAAGATCGAGAATTTAGTTTGGAAAGTGTTAATTGCTTAGGATGTTGTGCAATTGGCCCGGTAGTTGTAATTGACAAAGATTATTATGGCGGGATGACTGTAAATCGCGTTTCGCAACTAATAAAACAATATAAATCTAAATCAGGGAAAGAGGATTAGGAAATGAGAAAGTTAAACTCAATAAAAGAGTTAGATGAAATTATAGAAAAATCAAAGCACGAACGGGATGCTAAGAAATATACCATAGTCGTGAGTTCTGGTACATGTGGTCGAGCACGTGGTTCGGAATTGGTTTATCAAGCTTTCGAAAGGGCGTTAAAAGATAAAAATCTTGGTGAACAAGTAATTTTACGCAAAAGTGGATGCCATGGCTTTTGTGAAGCTGAACCTAATGTGTTAATTTTTTCTAAAAACGGTCACGATAGTCGAATAATTTTCTATCAAAAATTGAAGCCGGATGATGTTGCAGAAGTTGTTGAAAAAACTGTAATTAAAAATGAAATTGTTGAACGACTGACGCATGAAGATCCGGTGACTCATCAGAAATTTACATACTATGACGAAATTCCTTTCTACAAAAAACAATACCGATTAATATCCGGTAATAATATATATGTTGATCCGACTAATATATTTGATTATTTTGCTATTGGAGGGTATCGAGCTTTGGCTAAGGCATTATCAATGAAACCAGAGGAAATAATTAGTGAGATAAAGAAATCAGGGCTAAGAGGACGAGGAGGAGCAGGTTTTCCGACCGGAACAAAATGGGAAATTTGTCGAAAACAGCAAAGCGATGAAAAATATATAATTTGTAATGCTGATGAAGGTGATCCCGGTGCTTATATGGATCGAAGCTTATTAGAAGGTAATCCTCATTCTGTAATTGAAGGCATGCTAATAGGAGCTTACGCTATTGGCGCTACGGAAGGCATAATTTATGTTCGGACTGAATATCCACTTGCAATCGAGAATTTGAAGATTGCTTTAGAGCAAGCCCAAGAATTCGGCTTATTAGGTAAAAATATTTTAGGATCCGAGTTCAGTTTTGATATTTCAATTGCTCGCGGTGCTGGTGCTTTTGTATGTGGTGAAGAGACTGCATTAATAGCGTCAATAGAAGGTCGAGTAGGAGAACCTAGACAAAGACCTCCTTATCCGAGTGAGAAAGGGTTATGGAATAAGCCTACTAATATTAATAACGTGGAAACCTGGGCAACTGTTCCGGTTATAATTAATATTGGTGCAGATAAATTCGCTGCGATAGGTACGGAAAAAAGTAAAGGCACAAAAATATTCTCA
>JANXBB010000283.1 GCA_025061975.1 Caldifarciminota bacterium
ATTAAATGAAGAGCTAGCAAATATTAAAACCAGTCTTTTCAATTTGCTCCTATGGGTAAATTTAGAAAAACGCGCTGCAGATTTAAAGTTAATAATAGCTTATAATGCATCATCGGGAGCTATTCCTAATATATCATTTGATCAGCCGAGTATAGAATACGCTGTGTCCTATACTAACCACAAAAATGTTAACAAAAAACGTAAAATAATTGATTAGGACATGAATCGTTTACTATATCGCATTCAAATTTTCCGTTGGATAGTCAATGCTGTTTTCATCTTATTGTTAATGTATCTTTTCTGGATTCAAGTAGTTAAGCACCATTACTACAACGAACAAGCATTAAAACAACATTGTGATTCAATACCTTTGTACGCTGAAAGGGGGAAAATATTTGATTGTAAGAATCGTTTGTTGGCGTATAATGAACGGGGGTTTTCGGTTCGAATTTTCCCTCAATATGTTCGTTCAATCGACAGCGTCGCAGAAATTCTTACTTGCTATAAATTAAGTCCAAAAGACAAATTACTTGCTGAGCTTAAAAATCAAAAACATCTATTTTGGGTAGCTAGATTTGTTGACTATGAAGTAGGTACTAATTTACAAAAAGATCTTATGAAATATAAGTTCGACAACAGTGTTGTAGTCCGTGAAGCAATTAAACGTATTTACCCATATGGTCCAGTTTTAGGTAGCATTATTGGTTTTACAGGTATTGAAGGCGGTTTAGCAGGAATTGAATTTTCTTGTGACCAATATTTAAAAGGTAAATCAGGTTGGGAAATTCTTCAAAAAGATGCTCTGGGGAATAAATATCGTTGGCCCTCATATCGAATTTGTAAGTCAATTAATGGTTCCGACGTTGTTCTCACTATAGATTTAGATATACAACAAATTGCTTACCAACTACTAAAAAAATATGTTGATAATCTACAAGCCATTAAAGGTTCAGTTATTGTTTTAAATTGTGAAGATGGCGCAGTTTTAGCATTAGCAGATTATCCAGATTTCGACCCCAATAGCCCATACTTATTTCCACAAGATTACTGGAAAATTACTGCAATCACAGATGAATTTGAACCGGGATCAGTTTACAAATTAATAATCTGTGCTACCGCTCTACAATCTGAACAAATGGATTTACTGCTATCCCAGAAATATAATACTTCAAGTGGTTATATAACAATCGGGGGAAAAAAAATTAAAGATGTTCATAACAATGGAATATTAAATTTTGAAGACATATTCATAAAGTCATCGAATATTGGAGTATCTTTGTTAACTCTACAAATAACACCTGACGAATTTTATCAAATGGAAAAAAAATTTGGTTTCGGTACGCGTTTAGGAATTGAACTCCCCGGAGAAGCCAAAGGATTTATTGACAGACCTGAAAAATTAACTCCACTTCGTTTTGCTAATAATGCATTCGGACAAGGAATCCGAACTACTCTTCTCCAATTAGCCAGTGCTTACTTGGCAATTGCTAATGATGGCGTACTTTTAAAACCTTATATTGTGAAATCCATAGTCAATAACAATAAAATTATCTATTATGGAAAAAAAGAAATTATTCGTCGAGTTTTGAGCGAAAAACAAAGTAAAATGATAAAAACAATTTTATCAAAAGTGGTACAAGAAGGAACAGGACGTCAAGCCGCTATTCCGGGCTATGAAGTATGTGGTAAAACAGGAACAGCACAAAAATTAGAACCCAATGGAAAATATTCGAACAGCAAGTCTATTATGAGCTTTATCGGATTTTTTCCGAAGGACGACCCTAAATTTTTAATTGCAATTATGTTGGATGAACCCCAAAAATTACGCTTTGCTGGCGAAACGGTGTGCCCATTATTTAAAGAACTTGCTCTAAAAATTCTATATTTAAATACACACTATCCTACTAACTTGCTGACAAACTTATGAAACGCTTACACGATCTTTGCAAATTCGATGACTTTACTATAATGGGTAATTCAAAATGTAGAATTAATGGCATCGCGTATCATTCTCAGTACGTAAAGCAAGGTTATATTTTCGTGGCAATTGATGGTTTTTCTAGTTCAGGAAGAAATTATATTGACGAAGCAATAACTAATGGAGCTTCAGCTGTTGCGTGCGAAGATAAAAATTTAATTAAACAATTGGCAAAAAAATATCCTCATGTCTCGTTTATTTATACTACTGACTGTAGACGATTTCTCGCGGTTGCTGCAAATTGGTTTTATGGATTTCCAGCTAATGATATAAAATTAATTGGAATTACCGGTACAGACGGAAAAACTACGACTTCTTATTTAATAAAATCTATCCTAGACGCAGCTGGAAAACCAACCGGTCTAATTGGCACAATAAAATATTTTGATGGCGATAAATATTTACCCGCAACCCATACTACACCAGAAAGTTTAGATTTAGTTAAATTTTTATATACTCTAAAAACAAAAAAAATAAAATATTGTGTATGTGAAGTATCATCCCATGCCTTAGCGTTAAATCGTGTATATGGCTTAAATTTTCGCGTAGTTGTTTTTACCAATATTTCGCAAGATCATCTTGATTTTCATGGTACATTAAGCGCATATAAAAAAGCCAAATTGAAACTATTTCAAATGGTAGACTCTAATGCATATTCAATAGTTAATCTCAATGATAGATTTTCTGAAACTATTATCAGAAACACCAAAGCAACAATAGTCGGCTACGGTATTAACATACCAAAGGTACCGGATTCTGTGAAATTGATTGTTACAGGGGAAATTATATCGAAAACTGTTAGAGGCACTAAAGTAGAAGTTAAGATAATAACTAGACCATTCAACAAAATAAGCAAACTGGATGTCTTTTTACCAATGATAGGCGAACACAATGTATTCAATATGTTAGCAGCAATTGCTACCGGCTATGTATTAAAAATTCCAGATAAAAATATAATAAGTGGGATTTCTATTTGCCCACCGGTTCTTGGCCGATTACAAAAAGTATCTGAAAAACACGGTATAAGTATTTATATCGACTACGCCCACACCCCAAAAGGTCTAGAAACAGCTATTAAATCTTTACGTGATATAACAAAGGGGCGTATAATTGTAGTGTTCGGGTGCGGAGGAAATCGCGATTTTCAAAAACGACCTATTATGGGAAAAATCAGTACTGAACTGGCAGATTTTGTAATAGTCACTTCAGATAACCCCCGAAACGAAGATCCGCTAAAAATAATTAGTGATATTGCAAAAGGCATAGAAAAAGAAAATTACAAAATAATTGTAGATCGAGCAGACGCAATAAATGAAGCTATTAGGATGGCTCAAAAAAACGATACAATTTTAATCGCCGGTAAAGGGCACGAAAACTATCAAATTATCGGTTTTCAGAAAATTCCGTATAGCGATTTTTCAGCAGTCAAAAAAAGTTTGAAATATCTCAATATTAAAACTAAGATGAAATAATTTTATGCTATATTTATTATTATACCCATTAAAATATTATTACAGTTTTTTCAATATCTTCCGTTATATAACATTTCGTGCTGCATATGCTGCTACTTTTGCTCTTCTAATTTGTCTTTTATTAGGTCCCTGGGTAATTAAATTACTTAGGAAACGCGCATTGGGCCAAAACATACGAGAGGAAGTTCCTCGATCACATATTACAAAAGCAGGAACCCCATCTATGGGAGGATTATTAATAATTGGTGCAGTCATACTTACTACGCTGCTATTTGCTGATCTAAAGAATTTAAATATTCTTGTGGGACTATTTGTACTCTTAACTTTTGGACTATTAGGATATATTGACGATTATTACAAAATTCGGCGTAACAATCCAAGAGGATTAAGCATAAAAGTTAAACTCTTTTATCAAATAATTATCTCAACATTTGTAGCGCTGGTTTTATTCTGTTTTCCAGCTAACAAGGAAATTGCAACATTAACTAATTTCCCGTTTCTGAAAAATTTAGTAATTAATTTTAAATACTGGTTTATTCCCTGGGTAATTTTTATATTGGTAATAAGTTCAAACGCAGTAAATTTTGCTGATGGCTTAGACGGACTTGCTACCGGATTGCTGGCTATTGCAAGTCTTGGTTATGGAATTTTAGCTTATATTTCCGGACATAGTAAAATCAGTGGATATTTAAATATTATTTATGTTCCAAGCGCTGGAGAATTAAGTATACTTTGTTTCGCTGTTTTAGGAGCATGTTTAGGATTTTTATGGTTTAATTCCTACCCTGCGCAAATTTTCATGGGTGATACAGGCTCACTCCCCCTAGGAGCTATAATTGGATATACCGCTGTTGTTTCAAAGCATGAATTTTTAATGGTATTTATCGGAGGAATGTTTTTAGTGGAAATTTTAACGGTAATTATTCAAATAATATATTTTCATCTAACGCATGGCAAAAGAATCTTTCGTATGGCTCCACTGCATCATCATTTTGAACTATGTGGCTGGCAAGAGCCGAAAATCACAGTCCGTTTTTGGATTTTAGGTATCATCTTAGCAATTTTCGCAATTTCAACGCTTAAAATAAGATGAAACAAAATATATTTTTATCAGAAAATGATTCAAAAAAAATTGCCATAATTGGATTAGGCAAAGTGGGACAAACTGTTTTACGGTTTTTATTAAAGTATAACATCAAAATAATTGGATATGATGACAATATTAATAAGATCCCTTGTTATTATTTGTCTTTTTTAACTTCAAATCGCAATTTTATATTAATTAGAAATAAACGTGAAATAAAAAACTATTTTCAGGATATAGCATTCGCAATCGTCAGTCCCGGAATTAAAGAAACAAATTATGTTGTAAGGGACCTTAAAAAAAATAATATTCCAATAGTTGAGGAATTGGACTTTGTTAATCATTTCATTAAGTCTCCAATTATAGCGATTACCGGTACTAACGGCAAATCGACTACTACTGTTCTTTTGGGCAAAATGTTAACAACTGCGCGCAATAAATGTTTTTGGGGCGGAAATTTATCTCCCGGGTTAAGTTTTTCACATTCGTTGTTACATGAGCCTAAACAATATTATGTTATTGAAGTCTCCAGTTTCCAATTAGAACGGTGTGAGTATTTTACGCCTCATATTGGAATTTTATTAAATATTTCTTATGATCATTTAGATCGGCATAAAACGCTAGCAGAATATCGCGACGTTAAATTTAAAATTTTTAAAAATCAAACAGGCAACGATTTTGCTATTGTTAATTACGATGACAATTTAATCCGCGATAAAGTAAATAAAATTAGGTCGAACATATATTATTTTTCTACTACAAAACCGGTGAAGGGGACGTTTCTAAAAAATAACGCAATTTATTTCAATGACGAAAAAATTTGTAATATTGATAGCATTACTTTAAAAGGTAAACAATTCATTGTAAGTGTTTTAGCAGCCATATGCGCGGCAAAAATTATTGGGATCGAAAACTCAGCAATCATAGAGACTTTATCAACATTTACCGGATTAAAGCATAGATTAGAATTTGTCACCAAATTTAAAAATGTAATATACATTAATAATTCAATGTGTACTAATCCAGCTGCTGGTGCAGAAACTCTTAACGCATTTGCACAACCCGTAATTTTAATTGCAGGAGGAAAAGAGAAAAAACTTCCCTTAGAAATATATATCAATGCAATTCACAAAAAAACAAAACATACAATTTTATTCGGAGAAAATCGATTTAAGCTTTACAAAACTTTAAAAAATTCTAAATATAAAAATGTGCATCTTGCCAGTTCGCTAAAAAACGCAATAAAAAAAGCTATGCGTCTTGCTTCACCTTATGATATAGTGCTTTTTTCGCCCGGATTTGCAAGCTTTGATATGTTTTCAAATTTTGAAGAGCGTGGCGAATGTTTCAAGAAACTCGTGTTTGAATTAACACAACATTACCATGAATAACAACACAAAATTTTGCCAATATAATCGAACATAGTTAAATATCCCAGATTTGACATTAACTCTTATTGTAGTATTGTTAATTGCATGTGGTTTAATTACAATTTACTCAGTCACATTACACTATG
>JANXBB010000010.1 GCA_025061975.1 Caldifarciminota bacterium
AAATCTTGATTACGAGAAAACAAGAAAATACTTATTGGGGTTGATTTATTTACTTCAAGGCAAAAGAGAAGTATGTAAAAATTTATTAAATGAGTTAGTTGAGGAAAATTCTTATTCGGTGTTAGATCCGTTTCTTGAGCTTTTATTGGGGAAAATTTATTTTGAGGAACGTGACTATCAAAACGCCTTAAAAAAATTAACTCAGGCTTATAAAACTAATTCCGGTTTACTAAAAGAGTATGCCATGATTTATTTAGCTTTAAGCTATCTTAAGCTCCGCGAATCTGCTAAAGCATTAGCAATACTTGATTCGCTTGAAAATTCGAGTTATCGTGAGGTTGCTTTATATTATAAAGCACGAATATTTGAACAACGCACCCAGCGTGCTAAAGCTCAAAACGAATACAAAAAATTAATTGATCTCGGAGAAATAAGCGAGTTTACCGAGAAGGCTTATCTAAATCTTTTTCAGATCCTTTTAGATGACGGAAATTATCGCGAGTTTATTCCTTTAGCCGAAAAATTTTTAACACTCTTTCCTTATAGTTTCAATGCTGCAAATGTAATGTATAATTTAGTTAAAGCCAGTTACGAGCTAAATTTATATAACAAAGTGGAAATTTACGGCGAAAAATTTATTACTCAGAATCAAAAAGCCAATCGCATAGATGAGGTGCGTTTTTACTTAGCTCAATTAAAAATTAAAGAAAATAAGACCAAAGAAGCTTTACGGACTTTATCAAAAATTACTGAACGAAAGTTGTATCCTTATGCACAAAAATTAATCGGCGATATCTATTTAAGTCTTGATAGTTTAGATCGCGCGCTAGAGTATTATGTTCGCGCCGAACGCGCCGGTAGCGATACAATTATTGATATAGCACGCCTTGCCCAAAAGCAAGTTTACTATCGTAAAGGGCAATACCCGTCGAAAATTGCCCTACTTGAAGAATTCATAAAAGAAAATCCTAATGCCTATAATGTAGCCCGAGTTCAATATGAAATTGCTGAATCGTTATATGCACAAAATTTATTTGCCGAAGCTTTATCAGCATATAAAAATGTGCTTAATTATCCAATACAATCTGAACTACTTTTAAATGTACTTTGGCGTCAAGGTAATTGTTACGAGCAGCTCGAAAACTTTGATAGCGCGATTGTCTCCTATGAGCGCTTATTAAACTATAACAAAAACTTTCCTTATTATAATCTGCTATTAAGAAATTTAGCCCAACTTTATGAACGACAAGGAAATTACGAAAAAGCGATTTTTTATTATCAGGACTTAATAAGACGCGAGCCAAAAACTTTAGAGCACGAAGATGGTTATCTCGCTTTAGCCAAGATCTATCAGAAATTTAATCGCTTACTTGAAGCACAAACTTTGCTTAAACAATTTATCAAAGAATTTTCTTCCTCGCCGAGATTAGCTGAAGCCTATTTAATATTAAGTAATATTACGTTGAGTTTAGGAGAATATAAAGATGCGGAAAATTACATTGAGATGTTTTTTAAAAAAGCCCAAAAATTTGGTGATGGATATTTTCAATTGGGGAATATTTATCGGGTACAAAATAAATATAAAGAGGCCAAAGCAGCTTTTGAATTAGCAAGTAAATATTATATTCAAGAAAAACAAACTGAAAAAAGTGCTCATGCTTTAGCTGAAGCTGGAAAATGTGCAATGCATGAAAAGCGCTATGAAGAAGCGTTAAGATATTTTAATCAAGCAATTCAGATTACGAACGATGAGCGTTTACGACTTGAATGTGAACGGTTGATTTTGGAGCTTCAGGGTATTGACAAATAATAAGTAGTTGCTTAAAATTATATTTAATGAAGGAAGGATAGGTCGGGCGGTCGCTCCTGAAACATTAGTTTCAGGGGAGGAAAGTCCGAACTCATCCAGACAAAGCGCTTGCGAAATGCAAGACCTGACCTTTGGTCAGGATGGAAAGTGTCACAGAAACGTAAACAGCCTATGCTAACTTGATTAGTATAGGCAAAGGTGAAACAGTGCGGTAAGAGCGCACTACTTGCATTGGTGACAATGCAAGTGGACAAACCCCGCTTTGAGCAAGGCCAAGCAGGAGCAATGAGTGTCTGGCTCAAATGCTCCGGGTCGGCCGCAATGAGTCCTTTGGCAACAAAGGACCAAGAGTAATGACCGCTTAAACAGAATTCGGCTTACGAACCTATCCTTCCTTCGTAAAATTTGTTAAAAATGAATTTTAAAAAATTTTTTACAACAATAAAAAATCTCTTGACTAAATCAAAAATTTTGTTATAATGAAAGTTATTATTTAATTTATGAACAGTGCAACGATGAAGCGATTGGATAAAATAAGAATTAAACTTAAAGCCTACGATCACCGACTACTTGATCAGTCGGCGCGGGATATTGTTGAAGTTGCTCGAAGAACTGGAGCAATTGTATCTGGACCGATTCCTTTACCGACGGAACGGAGCCTTTTTACAGTGTTACGTTCACCTCATGTTGATAAAAAATCTCGGGAGCAGTTTGAGCTTCGAGTGCATAAGCGGCTAATTGAGATTTCCAATGCAACGCGGGAGATGGTTGATGCTTTGATGAAATTAGAAGTGCCGGCAGGCGTTGAAGTTGAAATAAAATCAGCATGATTGGACTACTTGGAAGAAAAGTCAAAATGACGCAGCTTTATGACGAGAAAGGTAAGGTTATTCCGGTTACTATTGTTCGTGCTGGGCCGTGTTATGTAGTGCAGAAGAAGACTCCTGATGTTGACGGGTATTGTGCTTTACAGTTGGGATTTGAACCCAAAAAGAAAGCTAACAAACCTGAAACAGGTCATTTTAAAAAAGCCGGACTTAGTCCAATGCGAGTGCTTCGGGAATTTCGGCTAAAAGATCAGACAGTGCTTGCAAATTACGAAGTTGGTCAAGAATTAAAGGTTGATATTTTTACAGTTGGGGAAAAAGTTTCGGTAACTGGTTATACTAAAGGACGGGGTTTTGCTGGTGGAATGAAACGTTGGGGTTGGAGTGGTGGTCCGGCTTCCCATGGTTCAATGTCGCATCGTCGGATTGGATCTTTAGGTCCGGGGAGTTCACCGGGTCATCCGTGGAAAGGGCGAACTCTACCTGGTCATTATGGAATGGAACGGGTAACAATTAAAAATTTAGAGGTTGTAAAAATTGAACCCGAACAGAATTTGATTTATATTAAAGGCGCTGTTCCGGGTTCGTCGTATACACCATTGATTATTAGAAAGCAGGCATGAAAGTGAATTTATTTACAATTGACGGTCAGGTAAAAGACACATTAGAGCTACCCCAAGAAGTTTTCGGTCTTGAAGATAATCCGGGTTTAATTTGGGAAGTAGTAACTAATTATTTAGCTAATCAACGTCAGGGAACTGCAAAAACTAAAACTCGAGGTGAGGTTAGTGGTGGAGGGCGCAAGCCTTGGCCTCAGAAACATACCGGACGCGCTCGAGCCGGTTCAATTAGGTCGCCGCTTTGGGTAGGTGGCGGAGTGGTTTTTGGTCCTCGACCGCGGGACTATTCTTATAAAATACCAAAGAAAAAAAAGCAAAAAGCATTGTGTGTTGCACTTTCAATGAAACTTCGAGGTCAGGGAATAATGTTTGTTGAGGATTTTGAGCTTGAAAGTCATAAAACTAAAGGAATGGCTCAGGTTTTAAAGAATTTAGGGTTAAGCGACAAAAAGACAGTACTAGTTAAAGACAGTTATGAACAGAATATGATTTTAGCATCGCGTAATATTCCGAATTTTTATTTGGTTCGCGCTGCAGATTTAAATGTGTATGACTGTGTAGTTTCAGATCAACTGTTAATAACAAAAAAAGGTTTAGAGAAAATTATTGAAAGGTTAAGTAAAGATAAAGAAAATGTTGGATAAGTATAAAGTTATTGTTCGCCCGATTATTACAGAGAAAGCCGAAAACCTAAGGACTACGCATAATCAATATACTTTTGAAGTA
>JANXBB010000012.1 GCA_025061975.1 Caldifarciminota bacterium
ACGCTATTACGGATCCGTTCTAAAAGATCCCGCTCCAGTCCTCGACTTGCCCACTTGTTAAGCACAATATCAGTAGCCATTACTAACTGCCGACCTGAAAACTTAGTTGCAAGCCGATAAACCTCCCGAGCAAACGCTAAATACGCCGGATTTAAATATGTCTGCACCCCAGCCTCAGATAAAATAAGCTTGACTTCGTTTTCTAAAGCCTCCTGCGTAGGAAAGATCACAGAAAGCTGCTCCCGCATCCTCGCCTTATATTCTCTAAGCCGCTCCGGTAATACATCTCCCGCAAACTTCGCATCCCACTTCTCAAGCCTTCTACTTGCCGGCCTTGTCGCCATATATATCACCCCCTTTCTTTACCATCCGCCTTTACACACCCTAAGGCGCTTGCCTGTAAAGGCTTTAAGGTAAAATTAATCACACCCATAACTTGCCCCCTATTATTTAATATCAACTGTCCAACGCTCAGTTACCACAACAAAATCCGGAAGCTTGACCCCCTTTGCAAGCATCTCCTTTGCCCAAGCCCGCAAACGCATTCCACAAATCGACTTCTGAAATATACCAACCCCATACCGCTCATCATAATCCAAAGCACAAGCCCGATCAACAATCTTAGCATCAACAACACGCTTCAACTTAAACTCCCCATCCTCAGTCTTAACCTCAGAAACCTGCTTTCTCTGCATCAACTCCGCAACCTCACCTGACGCTTTAAGATATAAATCATATAAAATCTCAACCTCAAGCTCTAACCTCTTTAACCGCTCATAATGCTCCTCATACCGCACATAAAGCTCCTTTAATGTTTTTAGTTTATTTTTTAAACTCTTCATAAAACCTCCTTTTTTAGTTTAAAGCCTCTAAGAACCTCACTTATCCTTATAAGCCCTTCTCTGTTTTTTATATTTCTATTCTCCAAAAACGCTTTAGCGTTAAGATTTCTTTTTCTTTTTATTATTAATTTTTCTTTTTCTTTGTTTAATATTGCACTTTGTTTATTATTGATACTTTGTTTATTATTGTGCTCTTGCGCTAACGCAAGAGGGGCTCTTGCGCTAAAGCAAGAGGGGTATTGATTTAACGCAAGAGATGTGGATAACTTTTTTATAAAGCTGCAAGTTAGTTTTTTACTCTTTTTTAGGTTTAAAGCCCAAGCCCCAAACATATAATATATTAGTCTTGTGTATCTCATACTAAATATATATAGATGCGCAAAACCACCAAAATAGGGAAAATTTTTTATTTTGTTATTGGATGAAAAAAAATAATAGCGTTGAACGCTATTTTATAAATCGTTCATGTAAATCTTAACCAATAATGCTAATTCTAAAGGCAATTTTTTCTTTCGTTTCAATGCTTGCTCACACCAATAACGCGCACGCTCTTTATCACCTTTTTGAGCATAAGTAAGTCCTAAGTTAGCCATTGCAACTGCAAAATTCGGATTAAGCTCAATCGCTTTGGTAAAATCCTTAATTGCCTCTTCGTATTTTTCTAATAGATTATAGGCAACTCCGCGATTTGTATAGTAATCAGCTTCATCAGGCTCTAAATCAATTGCACGAGAAAAATCCATAATTGCCTTTTCAAACTTGCCTTCTTTTAAATAAGCATATCCCCGGTTGCTATAAAGCATTGACCAGTCAGGTAAAATCTCAAGTCCTTTAGTAAAATGTGCGCACGCTTTTTTAAATGCACCGCGCTTAAAATAGTAAACTCCCCGACGATTAAAATAACGTGCTTCTTTATAGGCAGTTCCATAATTTTTATCGTCGCTTTTCATAGCACGCCTCAATCTTTTTAAAAAGAGATTATACAAAACCTACAATTGTAAATCAAGTGCCTTTAAGCCTTTATTATCCTTCTTGACATCTTAAAAATTTTTGTTATAATATAAAGCAAAACTTATGTCGTAAAGAAAGGATAAAAGACCGATGGCACGATTATTAGGTGTTGATTTAGAAGACAACAAACAGATCTTATACGCGTTGCCTAAAATTTACGGTATTGGACCTAGTAATGCTAAAAAAATCTTAGATACGGTTGGTGTCCCCTATAACAAAAAAGTCAAAGACCTCACCGATGAAGAGTTTACCAAAATTCGTAAAGAAATCGAAGCTAATTACAAAATAGAAGGTGTGCTCCGAGCCGAAGTTCAAGCTAATATCAAGCGCTATATTGATATTGGCTGTTATCGTGGTGAACGTCATCGTCGCGGACTGCCGGTCCGAGGTCAGAGAACCAGAACTAATGCTCGAACTCGTAAAGGTCCCAGAAAGACTTCAGGAGTTATAAAAGTAAAAGCACAAGCAAAACCTAAATAATAGGAGTAAAAGATGGCGAAAAAATCGGGCAAGAAGAAAGCACCGCCAGTTGCAATTGCGCACATTCAATCAACTTTTAACAATACAATTGTTACAATTACTGATCATAAGGGCAATGTTTTATGCTGGTCATCAGCAGGTCGTGTTGGTTTTAAAGGTGCAAAGAAAGGAACCCCCTATGCAGCTCAGCAATGCTCTGAAGCTGCAGGCAAAGAAGCAGTAGCATTAGGGGTGGAAAAAGTTGATGTATATGTTAAAGGACCCGGCCCGGGACGCGAACCGGCAATCCGTGCACTGCAAAATGCCGGACTGAAAATTAATTTAATAAAAGATGTTACGCCGATTCCTCATAATGGATGTCGGCCCCCAAAACCGCGTCGGGTCTAAAAATTTTGAAAAGTAATAATAAAAATTTATTATTGACAAATTTAACTTTTTTTATTATATTTAACACTTAATATGGCACGATATATCGGACCAAAATGTAAAAAATGTCGCCGGTTTGGTGAAAAACTTTTCTTAAAAGGTGCGAAATGTTATACTGATAAGTGTATATTCACCAAACGGCATGCAAAAGTATCTCCTCAAGGGCGAAAAATTACTCCGTACGGTATTCAGCTTCAGGAAAAACAAAAACTTAAAGCAATTTACGGACTCTTAGAGCGTCAATTCCGCTTAACATTTGAACGAGCTCAAAAGAAAAAGAATCCTGGTGAGCAACTCCTTATTGAATTAGAACGCCGATTAGACAATGTGATTTTCCGGTTAGGATTCGCGCATTCCCGTACTCATGCTCGTCAAATTGTCCGACATCGTCACATTTTAATTAACGGCCGGCCGGTTGATATTCCTTCTTATCCGGTAAAACCCAATGACGAAATTCAGGTTCGTGAAGGTAAAATTCGTGAGGTGATAAAAGCAATACTCCAAGAACGGGTATCAGCAGTGCCTGATTGGCTTTCGTTAGATCCCAATACTTTAACCGCTCGAGTTTTAAGATTACCAACCAAAGAAGACATTACTGATATTTCAGTAAATACTCAATTAATTGTTGAGTTATATTCAAAATAGGGAATTTATGAAACTAACACCAATTATTTTGCCTGAAGGTGCAGTTGTTGATAAAGAAACCTTAACCGAAACTTATGGACGGTTTACAATTGCACCTCTTGAAAAAGGTTGGGGCCATACCATCGGCAATGCTTTAAGACGAGCGCTACTCTCATCAATTCAAGGTGCCGCAATTACTCAAGTGCGTATTGATAATGTGCTTCACGAATTCTCAACAATTCCCGGAGTTATTGAAGATGTGCCCCAGATTATTCTTAATATTAAGAAAATCCGCCTCCGGCTCGATTCTGAAACCCCAAAATTTTGTTATCTTCATGCCAAAGGAGTAAACGAATATAAAGCGCGACATTTAACAGTTCCTCCGGAGATAACTATTGCTAATCCTGATCAACCCATACTTACTATCACTGAAGAAAACCGTAGCGTTAACATTGAAATGAAGGTTGAAAACGGGCGAGGATATCTGCCATCCGAACGCCAAGAAAAAAGAACCCAAGCACCAATTGGCACAATCTTTTTAGATGCGTTTTTTTCACCGGTAAAGAAAGTCGCTTTTGCTGTGGAAAATACCCGAGTTGGTGACCGCGCTGACTATGAAAAGATAATATTAGAAATCTGGACTGATGGTACCGCTTTACCGGAAGAATGCCTGATTCAAAGTGCGACGATCATTAAAAATCACATGTTGGTTTTAATCCCCCAAGAAAAAGAACCGGAGTTCCAGAAATTTGAAAAATACGATCGGGAGCGTGAACGACTCCGAGAACTTCTGATGACGAAAATTGAAGATTTAGAGCTTTCAAATCGCGCACTTAATTGCTTAAAAGAAGGTGTCTTAAAAACCGGTGGGGGACGACTTAAAATTGAAAGAGTTGCCGACTTAGTGCGTCATACAGAAAAGGAAATGCTTGAAATTGAAAACTTCGGTCGAAAAACATTAGAGGAAGTCCGAGAAGTCTTAGAACGCCATGGACTTCATTTTGGAATGGATGTTGATAAAATTTTAAAATCATAATTAAAACTATGCGCCACGGCCGCAAAGTAAAAAAATTAGGAAGAACAAAGTCACATCGTGAAGCAATGATTAAAAATATGATCCGCTCACTTATTACCTACGAGCGGATTAAAACTACAATTGCTAAAGCAAAGCTTGTAAAACCTTATATGGAGCGACTCGTCCGATATGCATTAGAAAACACTGTTGCCAAAAAACGCTTAATAAATCGCTGGGTGTGTGATCATGGTCTAGTAAAAAAATTGTGTGATGAAATTGCACCACGATTTACCAATCACCAAGGTGGTTATACCCGAGTTTTAAAACTTGGATACCATCGTCCCGGAGATAATGCTGAAATGGCTTTACTTGAATTTGTAGTCCGAGCTCCAAAGAAAGAAGAATCTAAAGGAAAAGCTGAGAAATCAGAAAAGAAAAAATAGGTGTAAGCCCCACAAATAAATTCGAAGCATGCAGTTACTAAAATGTTACGAATTATTGTAAAATCAAAAATCCAACGATTAAAAGTTACTGACAAAAATTTGTATTATGAAGGAAGTTTAACTATCGACGAAGAACTGCTCCAAAAAGCTGACATTGCTGAAAATGAAATGGTTCAGGTTATTAATGTTAATACCGGAGCACGTTTTGAAACCTATGTAATGAAAGGCCCAAGAAACTCTGGGGTAGTTTGTCTTAACGGCGGAACGGCACGATTAGGTGAGATTGGTGATGAGTTAATTGTTATCTCCTACGCGTTAGTAGAAAGTGTTGCTGCGCGTAGTGTTGAACCTAAAAAAATCTTCGTCGACGAAAAAAACCGAATTTGTAATGACCGGAATAATTCTGGCAGCGGGTCAAAGTAAACGAATGGGTCTTGCCCATTCAAAAGTCCTGCTGCCGATTAACAATCGCCCCATACTAAGTTATATTATTGAATTAGCGCAAAATGCCGGTCTTACTCCAATTTTAGTTGTTATTGCTCCACACCACCAAGACATCAAAGAAACATTTAAAGATTATCCTGTTAAGTTTGTAATTCAACCTCAAGCCCGAGGCACTGCAGATGCGGTTCGTTCGTGTGATAGTCTTTTAACACCCCAAGATGACATTTTGGTTCTTTACGGTGATACTCCGCTATTGAGATTAAGTACTGTTTTGCACCTAAAAGAACTTTATTACAAAAAAAAACCTGATTGCGTAATTCTAACTACGTTTTTAGATAATCCTTATGGTTATGGCCGAATTTTACGAAACAGTACCGGAGAAATTTTGGCAATAATTGAAGAAAAAGATGCAACTGATGAGATAAAACGAATCAACGAAATCAATGTTGGAGTATATGCGTTTAAATACGGAATCCTAAAACCGATATTAGAAAGAATTACGCCCAATACGAACACCGGCGAGTATTATTTAACTAATGCTGTCAACGAGCTAATTAAAAATCAGTATAAAGTCTTATCTGTTTCTGCTGAAGATCCTCACGAATGTTTGGGAATAAATACACCAGCTGATTACGAATTTATTAAAAAAATTCTTGAGTCACAAGGAAAGTCAGATTAATGAAGAAGTTTTTTTTGCTGCTTGTGCTTTTAATATTTCTTATGGGAATTATTAGTTGGATTTTAATAAATCATTATGGATTCTTCAGTCTCAATCCCCAACCAGTTGATTATAACAAACGAAGTAAAATTAGGGTTGAAATTATAAATTGTTCAGGAAAACAAGAAATTAGCACAAAAGCCCAAAAATATTTAAGAATATTAGGATTTGATGTTTATGACATAAGAAATGCTAAACGGGTCATTGATAAAACAACAGTTATCGAACGCGTTGATCCAAATTTAAGCAACGCCTCAGAAATTGCCAATGCCTTAAGCGTATCGAAAAAAGTAAGTCTATTTTCGTTACACAAAAAAATTGCTCCGGAAATAAAATTGCATCTTGACTCCACGTTGTACTTAGAAGCAACAGTAGTCTTAGGTAAAGACGCAGCGATTTTTTTCGCTGATCAAAGGATTTACCAAGCTGACTCAGTGATCGTCAAATAAATAATGAAACAAAATAAAACCAAAATAACAATTCGAAAAAAAATTAATCTTGCGATTAAAAGTATTTTAGAGAAAAAAGGCACGGACGTTGTTTTATTGGATTTAAGACGACGCTCGCCAATAACTAATTATTTCATTATCTGCACCGCTAACTCCCAACCTCATGCCCAGGCAATATGTAACGAAGTGTATACGAAATTAAAGAAAAATTCTGTTTTACCCCATCACCTTGAAGGGACGACTAACGGACAATGGGTAGTATTAGACTACTGGGATTTTATAGTTCATATTTTCCAGCCCGAAACTAGAGCCTATTATCAATTAGAAATGCTATGGGGTGATGCACCTAAAAAGCGCTATGCCGATTAAAGAAGTAATTACTCAAATTATCAAAGAAATTATTGGTGAAATTCCCAAACAACACGAGATAAAATTTTTAAACGATCCTAAACTTGGTGATTATGCCTCAAATATCGCTTTTATATTATCCCAAAGCGAAAATAAGACTCCGCTTGAGATTGCCCAAGAATTAAGACCCAAATTAGCAAGTTACGCAATTTTTAAAGAAGTCAATGTCGCATCCCCAGGATTTATCAATTTTGTCTTAAGTCGAGAATTTTTGCTAAAAAACCTCGCCGAAGCAAAAAAAGATAATTACGGGAAAAATGACCTGGGCAGAGGACAACGAGTTCTTGTAGAATATATCTCAGCTAATCCTACTGGTCCTTTAAATGTTGTTCAAGCCCGGGCCGGAGCTTTTGGTAACGCTCTGGTTAATTTATTAAAATTTGTAAATTATGATGTAAATTCGGAATACTACATCAACGATAAAGGAACCCAAATTGACATACTCTATAATTCACTTTTGGCGCGGATACATACCTTACAAGGAAAACCAACCCCGATACCGGAAAATGGGTACCCCGGTGAATATCTTTTAAATATCGCGCAGAAAATTATAGATAACAATATACCAGAAGACAATTGGCGTAATTTTCTTTTAGACGAAATAATATCTTGGCAAAAAAAATCACTGCTAGAAATGGGTGTTAAGTTTGATAATTTTGTTCAGGAAAGTTGGTATTATAAATTACATCCAATAATTTTAGAAAAATTACAACCCTATACTTATTATCAAAACGGTGCTTTGTGGTTTAAATCAAAAGAGTTTGGCGATACCGAAGATCGAGTATTAATTACAGCCAATGGACGCCCTACATATTTTCTTACTGATGTTTCATATCATTATGATAAATTTAATCGCGGATACGATCTTTTGATAAATATTTGGGGACCAGATCATCATGGTTACATTCCCCGAATGAAAGGCGCACTCCAAGCATTAGGATTTGATCCCAATCGGCTAATCATTATCATTGCTCAGCAAGTTTCGCTTTTACGCAACAAAGAAAAAATCACAATGTCAAAACGTGCTGGTGAATAT
>JANXBB010000149.1 GCA_025061975.1 Caldifarciminota bacterium
CATTCAATGTTTTACTAAGCATTTTAAGAAACTTTTTAATCAAGAGTTTACTTACCAGAGTAACCAAGATAACTTTTCGGTCCTACCTTATTATTGGCGCTATACAGAGATTTACCATTTTGATAAACAAAATCCGAAAAAAGTTCAATATATCAATGGTTGCTTTGGTAGACTTTATCTAAAAGGAAAATTTACTGATTTTTTGCCGTTTTTAATTTTAGGAAGTGAACTGCACGCCGGTCAAAAATTATCATTCAGTTGGGGCTATTATCAGTTACATTTTGATTCCTTAGGGTATTTTGACCGCTTCTTTTCTCAGAAATCCGCAATTGTGCATACTATCCGAGAAGTTATTGAACGATACGATTCTACTGAAATAGAACTATCCACAGAAAAACAACCCTTTAATGAAAATGATTTTGCGGAGCATTTGATTAAAGAACTCCAGCAAACATCGTATCAACCAACTCCAAACCAAGCATTTTTGATAAAGAAAAAAGGAGTTGGAGAAAGACTTATAGAACAACTTTCATTTAAGGATTTAATTGTCCAGCAATATCTGTTAAAAATTCTCTATCCAGTTTTTGACCGAATATTTGAACCGGAGTCTATTGGCTATCGTAAAGGATATTCCCGAGAAAAAGCAATTGAACTCATAAAAGATGCGATTAGTCAAGGTTATCAATATGTGATTGAATCTGATATTGAAGACTTTTTTCCTTCAGTTGACCTAAATATACTCAGCCAATTGTTAAACTTTTATCTGCCCCAAAAAGATATTATCACTCGTGATTTATTAAAGAAAATAATTTTTAATAATTATGTGTTAGATAATAAACTCGTTGTGCGCCAAGCAGGCCTGGCTCAAGGTAGCCCACTATCTGGACTTTTAGCCAACCTTTATTTAGACTCTTTTGATGAAAAAATCAAACAGTTGCCGGTAAAACTCATAAGATATGCTGACGATTTTATTATTCTCTGTAAAACTAAGACCGATGCGAAAAATATCCTATCAGAAACTGAAACTTATCTTTCAGAATTAGGTCTAAAACTTAATAAAGATAAGACCACGATTAAGTCAATTCACGAAGGATTTTCATTTCTCGGCATTAGATTTGAACAATCTGAGATAAAGATTGAACCTGAAACGGAAATCCGTTTGTTAAAAAAACCCCTATATATTACTGAGCCTTATTGTTTTCTGTCACTAAATGGTGAGGCAGTAAGCATTGTAAAAGACCGAGTGGTGATTGAAGTTATTCCTTTGCGCCGCATCAGTGAAATCATTATCATGGAAAAATCCAGTCTTTCAACGGCTTTAATTAAAAAGTGCACGGAATATCATATTCCGATAACGATAACTTTAAACAATGGTTATCATATCACGACGATTAAACCCGATTCCCAAGATTATTATAATATTAACTATGAACATTCGCGGCGCTATTTTAGTCTAACGGACAGCGAATTTTTATGTTTAGCCAAAGAAGTTGCCGTGCATAAAATCAAAAATTATATCGCACTTTTTAAGCAAAAATATACCTCCGGGATGAACGAGTTTATAACCGAACTCCAAAGCGCCGTGCAAAAGATTTACGAAGCAAATGAGTTGAATGCTATTCGGGGCTTAGAAGGCATTATAGCGAGAAAAATTTATGAGAGATTAAACGATTTTATTGATGAGCCGGCATTTCATATTCGTAAAAGAGAGCGTAAAAATCCGGACCGTATCAATTCCTTACTTAATCTAAGTTATTATCTTCTATTTTCTAAAATAAATGCGACCTTACGAGCAATTGGCTTAAATCCTTATTTGGGATTTTTACATAATCCAAGCGATAATTACGAGTCTTTAGCATGTGATATTCAAGATGTCTTTCGGGCTCGGATTGACCGGTTTATCATAAGACTGATTAATCTTAAAGTTATTACTAAAGAAGACTTTATTCAAAACCGAAACGGATTTTATCTTAAACACGAGTCGGCAAAAAAATTCATTAATCAGTTAGAAGCAGAAATGGAAAGAAAAGACTCAAAAAA
>JANXBB010000152.1 GCA_025061975.1 Caldifarciminota bacterium
TGGGTACGCACAGTACGATGTTCATGAACAATTCCTTTAAAATACATGGGCAATAAATGCCCTGCAAATTCTACAATTTGTCCATTATTTTCAATGTGTCTTTCATAAAACGGTGTTCGCCGACTCATTTTAATTATATTACTAATCCATTTTTAATAATCAAGAGTTTACAAAACAACAACACGTTTAGTGATACTTTTTTCCTTTGTCTCTAATTTTATAAAATATATTCCGGGAGAAAGCTTAAAGTCAGTTAGAGTACTCTTATTCCATAAAATCTGATATTGCCCGGGGAGATACTTTCCAGCTCGTAATTTTAGAACTTCCTGACCTGCTGAATTATACACGCTTAGTTTAATATCAAGCATTTCTGATAAATAATATTCAATCGCCAGTTCGTTTATAAAAATATTAGGTGTAACTTTTAACTGAATTAAATTATTTATTGTCGGCGAATTTTCGGTTATAGTACTACCGATAATCGTTACAGGTTTTACTGTACTATATTCACCCCAACCGTTAGCTGTATTATATCCTTTAACTCGATACCAATAAACCCCCGGGGCATTTACTGTGATTGCTAAGAATGTATCAGCTACTGTTGAAGATACAATGTGGCTACTATTAAAAAACGGAACCGGATAAACGTCGTCAATATAGAATCCATTCCTTAAAACGCTCCCATCGGTCATAACACGAAATTGAATGTATATTGATTTACCAACATATTCGTCTAATGAGTACGCTAATCTCCTCCAACTCGTCGCGGTATCTGTAAGTCGAGGTCCCAACTGAAACCACTCTCGTGTATCGTAAGAAACTTCAACAACTGCTACGTCATAATTTCGTTCTAAATTATACCAGCACCAAAAAGTTAGCGAATCTCCTGGACGCACATAATAAGGATAACGGGTTCTTATATAATTAGAAATGTTATTTGCTGAATCAGAATACATGCTTTTCGTCCCCGAATAGGCTCTTCTTGTGCTTAAGACAAATCCGCGTGTAATCCAAGCATTATTCATACTTTCAAAATCATCAGTAAATACATTATATTCCCGCAATTCTTCAACCTCCCATTGAGTAGGTTGATTATAATTAGCATTCTTAGGTTGCCAATGAATTACAAACGTGTTGCTACTAACTGTTTCGGGAACAACAAGTTCTGGTGGTGCAACATATGGTTTTACTAATACCCGAACACTGTCTGAAAAAGTTGTCAGATAATAAATTGCCTTAAAATTTTCGCGACAAATTTGATCCAGTTGTGAAGTTGGCTGATAAAACTGTGTCCCAACTTCAATTGTATAGGCTAAACAAGGATTACCTTTGACAAATTTATTATATCCATAAATCCAGTCGTCAGAACCACTAGACACAATATACAATGAAGGAATTTGCCCCGGAGTATAAGTTCCACCATTTAATTTATTAATTAAACTAGCCATGGTATTACCAACCCGTGTATAAAGTGCATTATCTGGTGTCGGGATATTCAAAAAGCCCCAAGGCCATAAAACAAGTTCTGAATATGAGTGAAAAGACAATGAAACATTTATGTTATGCTGACGAAAGAAATTGGTAACATTTTTAATCTCTGGACTCGAAGCCCCAAACGCTCCCATAAATGTTTCACTAGATGGATAATGTGAACTCTGAGCACCCGAAGCTAGTGCACCCCAAAAACCATAACGATTAGTATCACATGCGCCAAGATAATTACGGTTTATATCTGTTCCTATTGCTCCGCTAAACGGTTGTCGATTTTTGCGCCAAGAACGTTGTTGAGGATAATCATAAACATAACCGTCCGGATTAATCACTGGAAAAATCCAAATTTGGTGATTATTAATCAAATTCTGTATATTGGGATTAGAATTATAAGCTCGAAGAATACTGTCAGCAAAAAAAAGACAAACTTCAATTGTCGCCCATTCGCGAGAATGATGTAAACCACAGATAAAAACACCCGGTTCAATATTTTCTTCATCTAAAGTGGGATTATCAGAAATTTTGATCCCGTACATCATACGATTCTCATAAGAACGACCGAGACTATCTAAAACACATATATTAGAAAAATTTTGTGCCAGGTTTCGCAGAAAAAGATTTACTGAGTCCAAGCTACGATACTGTCCCCGT
Organism: Caldifarciminota bacterium; assembly: GCA_025061975.1. GTDB lineage: Bacteria > Hydrothermota > Tepidihabitantia > Tepidihabitantales > CAIPLT01 > JANXBB01. Next base: position 2,143 of record JANXBB010000152.1, read on the forward strand.
AACGCTTCCTTCTGCGCTTCCAAATCATCAATTGTAATTACATGTCTAAGCCCGGACGATAATATTTTAAAATAATCTTCTTCAGGCACAAGAAGTTCATACCATTCGCGCGGACTAACCCCAACAATTTCAATATTAGTGTATTTAAAATCAACCCGCTGTATGAGTTCTTCATAATCTGAAACAAATACCCGAACAATCATTGTTTTCCCATAACCAAAATTAACAAGTAATACTAAAACGGTAAATAATGCAAAAAATATTTTTCTCATAAATTGACTCCTTTTATATTTAATAAAAATTATACTATAAAAACAACATTAAGTCAATTTATTTCAGCGGTACAACAAATTCATTTTCGTTGTTCCTTTTACCCCTTATTTCATAAGCTCATGGTTCTTTCATATCAAACACAAATTACATACATTATGAATTTTTCAATAGGATAAACACAATAAATTTTATATTCGGCACGCATTTTGGCTTTTTAAGTAAGTTATATTTTAATTTGACAAAATTTAATTGTTCTTTACTAATCGCTTAGGACCTAAAATATCTTGCTCAAAATGCTTTAAGTTCCAAACTGCCAGGATGCTATGTAACGTTTTTGCTTTGGAGTTAATTTATCAATTTTTATCCCTAAAGTATTTAATTTTAATTCAGCAATTCTATAATCAAGGTCCTTAGGTAGACGATAAACTTTATTTTCCAATTCCTTGCCATGTTTTATTAAATACTCTACCGCTAATGCCTGATTGGCAAATGACATATCCATCACCATTGCCGGATGTCCTTCAGCAGCTGTTAAATTTACTAACCGCCCATCACCTAATAAGTAAATCCGGCGGCCGTTCTTTAACTGATATTCTTCGCAATTTGGACGAATATTTCGCCTTTTAACAGTAATTGCATTTAGGTCCTTTTTGTTAATTTCAACATCAAAATGGCCAGAATTGCAAAGAATTGCTCCATCTTTTAGTTTTAGAAAATGTTTTTTATTTAAAACATTCTCACATCCGGTAACAGTTATAATAACATCTGCGATAGTACAAATCTCGCCCATTGGACCAACATTAAATCCATCCATTTTTGCTTCTAGCGCTCTTATCGGATTTACCTCACTTACCCAAACATTAGCTCCTAAGCCTTGAGCTTTTTTAGCAACCCCCTTACCGCACCAACCATAACCAGCAACAATGACTGTCGCTCCGGAAAATAAAACATTAGTTGCTCGTAAAATACCATCAAGCGTCGATTGACCAGTTCCATAGCGATTATCAAACAAAAATTTAGTTTCAGAATCGTTAACGGCAATTATTGGATACTTCAAAATACCTTGCTGTGCCATACTTTTCAGGCGGATAACGCCGGTTGTTGTTTCTTCAGTGCCACCAATAACATTGTATAACAACTCTGTTTTTTGAGTGTGCAATGTACTTACTAAATCTGCGCCGTCGTCAATTGTGATATGTGGTTTATTCTCCAGGACTTGTAAAATATGCTTGTAATACGTATCTCGATCTTCACCGCAAATAGCAAATACAGATATTCCATAATCGGAAACAAGGCTTGCTGCGACATCATCTTGAGTCGAAAGCGGATTTGAAGCACAGAGTTGAACTTCGGCTCCGCCGCTTTTTAGAGTAATCGCTAAATTTGCCGTCTCGGACGTAATATGTAAACAACATGAAATTCTAAAACCTTTAAAAGGTTTTTCGCGTGCGAATCTTTTTTTAATAAGACCAAGGACCGGCATAAACCGGGATGCCCATTCGATCTTTAATTTTCCTTGGACGTTTAACTCAATATCTTTAATATCGTATTCCATAAACTAAAATTGGCTTTGAAAAATTTAACAAAATTGTTACACTTTACTTAGAGCTTTTTTAATTTGCTCAACACTGTCTAATGCTTCCCAAGTAAAAGTCTTTTCAGTTCGACCAAAATGTCCATAACACGCAGTTGGTAAATAGATCGGACGAAGCAAATCAAGCTTTTTTATCATACCTTGAGGAGTGAAGTCAAATAAATCCTTTATCACTTTTAATAGCTTCTCTTCCGGTATCCGAGAGGTTCCAAAAGTATTTATACTAATTTGAGTAGGCTCTTTCCTGCCGATAACATAAGCCAAACTTAATTCCATCTTATCACAAACACCGCTAGCAACACAGTTTTTCGCCACATAACGAGCAAAATATGATGCTGTACGATCAACTTTTGTGGGATCTTTACCAGAAAACGCTCCACCCCCATGACGCACAACTCCACCATAGGTATCGACAATAATTTTACGTCCGGTCATTCCAGTATCTGATTGGGGCCCTCCGATTACAAATTTTCCTGTTTCATTAACAAAGTATTCAGTATTTTTATCAAGAAGATACTCCGGGATTACAGCTTTAACCACTGTTTCAATAATTTCTTCACGGGCTTTTCTAGTGATTCGTTTACCAGTTTTATCAAGAATCTTTTCTGTATGCTGGGCAGCAATTACAACACTAGAAATCCTTTTAGGTTGATCATTTTCATATTCCACTGTTACTTGTGATTTGCCGTCGGGCCCTAAATAATCCAGAATTTTATTTTTACGAACATCGGCTAATCGCCGAACCAATTTGTGAGCGAGCATTATTGGAAGTGGCATGTATTCTTTCGTCTCATTACAGGCATAGCCAATCATTAAACCTTGATCACCAGCACCTCCAATATTAACACCTTGAGCAATATCCGGTGACTGTCGACCAATAATATTAATAATAGCACAATTCTCTGCACTTAGTCCGTATTTAGTATCGGTATAGCCAATATTAAACAGCAATTTACGTACCAAATCTTGCAGATCAACCCAAGCTGTAGTGGTGATCTCACCTCCGACAATTACTAACCCTACCGAAACAAAAACCTCGCAAGCTACTCGGGCATATTTATCCTGTCTTAAAACTTCATCTAAAACAGCATCTGCAATTTGATCACAAATTTTATCGGGATGCCCCTCTGTTACCGATTCTGAAGTATAATATGTTATTTTATTTTTCATGCTTTATATCATACAGTAAAATTTAGTACTGTCAATAAAATCATTGAAATATTTTTAAGTTTCCATTTTTTATATAACCCCAGGACATTGATTCAGTGTTATATCCAATACCTATATTACCTTTTCTATCAATGCCAATAATTCCGCATAAAACGTTGTTTTTTTTCGCTAAATTAATACCGCGCTTTATTGCCGTTTGAGCTGTAAATTTAACCATCAAATCGGCAACATACTTTGATAAAAAAAGTCGCATAATTCCTTCACCGTGACCTGTAGCGCAAACCCCTCCATAAAAATTAGCATATATTCCCGCCCCAATTATTGGAGTATCCCCTATCCGTCCGGACAATTTACCAATTATTCCCCCTGTTGAATTAGCTACAGCAATTCGAGAAGCACTATCTAAAGCTACAGCACCTACAGTTCCGAATTTAAGGTGCATTTTTAACTTGGGAAAATATTGAGAAACTCCGTTTTTTATCAATTGTTCCCATCGTTTTTTCTGATGTGGGTTAATTTTATAATATCTTTTGAAACCAAACTTGTAGGCAAAATCACGCGCACCCGGTCCCACTAATAATAGATGATCTGTTTCCTCCATTACTTTATAAGCAAGAAGAACCGGGTTTTTTACTCCACGAACTGCTCCAACTGCTCCAAATTTACCGTCATCAGTCATCACTGAAGCATCTAATTCAACCTTACCATCAAGAGTCAAAACCGCACCACGACCACAATTAAAAATTCCGGAATTTTCCATGTATTGCACACTTTCTAATACTGCATTTAACGCGTTACCGTTTTCTTTCAATACTGCCCAACCAATCTCTAAAGCTTTTCTTATACCTATTTGATGTTCCTTAATGTTTTTTAACTTCCCTGCACCACCGTGAACGACAATCACTGGCATATTTAATTAAAGTGTTTGCTTCCTAAATTTGCCAGCGGAAGCCTCAGTAATAGTTTCAATTCAATCATCTTGTTGAATAGCGATTTTGTTAAAGTCTAAAGGATTATACGAATGTAGCATACGTTTATTATATCCACAATCAGAAATTAGTCAATAATTATTGACATTTCGTCAAATTATATTATGATTCTCCAAAATGGCCCCGAAAATATTAATGATTTCATATTACACCCCACCGATTGGTACAAGTGGTGCAGTTCGAGTAACAAAATTTGCGAAATACTTAAAATATTTTAAGTGGGAACCAATAATACTTACAACAAAAATTACAGCATATTATCATTATGACTATACGTTACTAAATGATCTAAACAACATTAAAATTTACAGAAGCGAAACCTTAGATTTGGGAAGAATTTTGCATTTATTAAAAATCCATGTACCGCCTCCA
>JANXBB010000221.1 GCA_025061975.1 Caldifarciminota bacterium
CCGGGAAGGAGATTTTGATAGATTCTTAACGCTACAGTATCTTCACTAAGTCCCCAGGTCGGCACTAACACTTTATTATTTACCATAAGAGAATTAAGATAAGTAGGTGGTGCTTGAGAAGTTGAGTACGGCATAGGAATTCGGGCTACCCGATAAGTTATACCTTCACGATTTTTTATCCGAGATAAAGTATCAGCATTTTGATTTAAGATTGTATAATTAGGATGACCCGGAGAATATGCTCCTACTAATATTAAGGTATCATTGAGAATCTTCGTCCAAAGATCGATATGACCGGTATATTCAATATTAATCCGAGGCACAACAATAAATTGATCCAAACCGCAGTAAAGTCGCATTAATGAATCAATCTGTGCTCGAGTATACTGAGTATTTTCTTGTAAGATGAGATTTGACGCAAAACCGGTTCCTAAACCGTCAACCATAAAATTACCTCCCGCATGAGTTAGTGGCGAACTGTAAACCGGTAAAAACCACCGATAACCAATACAACGCGGAATTGTATCATCTAAGGGCCGTGGCCGGTTATAAATAAAATCAACAATGCCTTCACCACCATCATACTTTCTTATAAACCACGGGCCATAATCTCGGATCCAAATTGAATTGTAGGGCCAAACATAAAATCCCACACTATCTAATGGCACACCCCCACTTACAAGGTAGTTTTTAATACTTATGGTATCGGATGCTTGAGCAATGATATAACATCGAGTCACTTCACTAACTTCGCGAACAATTTCCCGAAAAATCGGTCTATAAGATGACTGGCTATAAATCCAAGTAATAAATACCGCACGTAAAGGTTCAAATTCAGCCGGCGTTTCAACCCAACCTTCAGGTGGTGCTGTTGGGATATAGTATTTACCAATCTCACCAACTCGTAAAGCTTCTTCAGGAGTCATCCATTGGGGCAAAAAAGGAGTATTGGTTATCAAGATAATTAAAGTCAAATTAACAAGCAGCACTGTTCGTTAATGGGAAAGGATTATTTTTTGGGTACGTTTACCAAGCTTAGTAGTTAAAGTACAAAAATAAATTCCCCCAGGGACTTCATTAGACCAAGTTATAACATGTCTACCTTGAGAAAAGTTACCGCGAGTAAGTTCTTTAACTAAACTTCCGCAAGCATCATAGACTGCTAAATCAAGATAAGTGTTCTGAGGCAGATAAAATTCTAACGCGACACAATTTTTACTCAAAACTTTTGATCTTAAGCGTAATTCTAATTTTTCTGGCTTATTAGTCAGTTCGTCACTAACCCCAGCCATTATTCCGGTAATTCTTAACGCACGGTCATTTTGAGGATTTTCATCACCCACAAGAGTTGTGCGAAACTTCACTGTGCAAGCTCCGGTAATATTGGGTCGCCAAGTATCAAATACAACTCGTACCGTATCAAAAGCCAAAAGGCTCGGCACAGTTTTAATACTTGAATATACCAAATTACCGCTCTGATGGATTATCGAACAGGTAACAACAAAATTCGTTTGATTAAGCATTCCGTAATTTTTAACAAGAATTGTCGGATTAACCGGAGAATTATTGTAATGTGATGTTTGAGGCGATATAATTGAATCAATACCAATATCAACCGCTCGATTAACTAAAACTCCAGCAACGGCTGTATCATTGCCTCGATATTGATCTGATGCTAAGTTAGTATAAGCAACTACCGAATAATAACCATAAACCGGTGTCCAACCGGGAAAACTTATAGTTAATGTCTCATTACTTCCTAAAACAATATTATTTATTGTCTGTTGGTAAAGATTGCCAATTTTAAGGGTTACGCTAATTGTATCCCGTGCCGAACCGTAATTTTTAATCCTAACTTTAGGAATCACTGACATCTGAGTATGAATTGTACCCTGAGGCTCTAAAATCTCACTTACTCCAACATCATGTGTAAGTTGTCCATAACGCACATAAATATCCTTCTCATAAGGAATATAATTAGGTGCAGTAACAGTAATATACATTGAGTCCGGATGCGGTGGGTTAATAAAGAATGTTATTTGACCTTGCGCATTAGTATAACCATACTGATAGATTAAAGTATCCATCATTACACACACCAAAGCATTAGCTATCGGTAAACTATTGACGCTATTGCGCACGGTTATTGTATAGTTTTGCGGAACAGTTGTCACATTGGTATCACAAATTACAGTTAATCTTTGAGGTTTAGTAGTCCATAAGTTAAGCTCGGGATCACCAAAAAGATTCCATTCACGATAACGTGTCTGGTTATAACCAGGAAGCGCTAACGAATCAAGAACAAATTTTGCGCGCTTAAAGGCATCACCGAGCCGGTAAATTCGCTCCACAAAGACCGCTTTAAAAAACTGCTGACCAACAGCACCACGCAACCGTGCAAGACCGGTGCCGGTTGCAGAAACTGTTGTACCTAAAAACGCCACAGAACCACGGGGATTTGTAGTTGTGCCGGCATTCATAAACCGGTTGCCTAAATAATCATCATAAAAAAGTGACATCGTCGCACATGTTGCTGAAACAATCACCGGCAGTTTATATCCATTAGTTAAATTAGATGGATTGATATTCTGAAAAGGTTGATACCAGTTAACAGTTGCAGTTCCCCGATACAAAACATAAGCTCGCCCGTCATTAATTGCTGAAGTAACACTATTAGAATTTGAACCCCGGGCTGATGATAACGAATCAATTCTCAGATAAGGCACTTGACGCCAAAGATTATGCGTATAGCGCGCATCATTCCAATAAACTGTATCATCTTCATCGCCGCCTTCACGAACAATTGTTGTACCTTTTCGAAACCATAATGTATCAGTCATATAAGGACTGCGTTCATAACCTAAAGTCTTGCGAACAAGTACACTACACTGCGTAACCGAAGTCACAGGAAATCGCCCAACTGCCAATTCCATCTTATAATCGCCGCTGACATTACCATAATAATCATCGTAACTACTATTCTCTGCGGCAATATAACTTCCACTGCCTACTAAAAGCACATACTCCGGTCGAGGATTCCACGTATTATAAGCATTAACAATATAATTCTTAATTACTGAAATATTTGATGGCGAAGCACCAATATCTGATAGTTTAACAATCTTTGTCGGAATTCCCTTGCGCTGTTTCCATTCCGCAAGAGGTTTTATGGCATTATAGAAGTTATCATGGGTTATAATTAAATACCGCGCACCGGCGCCTAAACAAAAGTTCATTAGTAAAACGAACCCTAAAAAAATATTACGCGTCTTCATATAAGACTCCTTATTTATATTTAACAAAAAATATTAAACCAAATATAGTTTGCTGTCAAGAATTTATTACTTGAATTTTGCTAATTATCCAGTATACTCCATTAATGAAAAAATCCGAGATTACTTTGTATGTCTGTCAAGCTCAAGCTGATAATACCTATGCCTTTCGGATTTTATACGACAATTACAAAAATCAGATCTATCAATTTATCCGATTTAAAGTTAAAAATTCCGAGGATACTAAAGATTTAGTTATCCAAACTTTTACAAAAGCATTCCAAAAGATTAAAACCCTCAAAACTCCTGAAGCATTCGGTAGTTGGCTTTATAAGATTGCCGAAAACGAAGTTAAAATGTATTTTAGAACCCAACGCCTCAAATCTAATCCCACTGTAAACACTTCAATAAGTTTTAATCCGCATCCTGATATCCAAAGCATCCGAGTTAAAGAAGCATTAAATAAATTAACCGCTATAGAACAAAACTTAATCTACTACCGGTATTTTGAAAATCGATCTGTGCCTGAAATTGCCGAACTTACCGCCAAATCACCAGAACAAATAAAATATCTTCTCAGCAAAGCACGGAAAAAATTCCGGCGCTATTATTTAAATAGTAAAATTATTCCTGAGCGGTTCGGAGGTAAAAATGAAGAAAAAGATTGATTTAGACAAAATTATCGATGATTTTATTACCCGACTCATAAATGGTGAAAAGATCACGGTTGACGAAGTATTAGCACAATATCCCCAATATGCAAAAAAATTAAAACCGCTTCTTGAAATTGAACTAAGTTTATTAGCTTTAGGTAGACAGCTTAAAGAACTGAGTAATAAAGAATTCCCAGCATATGACCAAGAAATCTGGCAAAAACTCGAAAAAACGATTTTAGATAAAGAACTTAAAAAACTTAAAAAAATCAGCCAGACACTAAAAGTTAAATCTCAACTACCATTGAGATATCCTTATGAGTTTATTCTGCTTTTACTTTATGTTAAAGGTTATCGCTCACAAGTTGCTGAAGGCATCAGAGGTATCACACGAATTATAAAAACTCTGTTTTTGGTCGCAAAACTCACAACACTGCCCAAACTTCTAAAAAATTATTATAAATTTGTACCCTATAAGTTAGGACCATTTGACCCCAAGATCTATCAAGATCTCAAACTTTTACAATCCGCAGGATTTATCACTACGCAAAAGTATAAATATTCAAAATCTCCTCTAAAACTTAAATCAGAAATAAATTCTAATTATTTAGATGAAGGAACAATCTACAAACTCACTTCTGATGGAGTAAAATATGCACAAGCATTAGCTCAATGGTGCGAAAAAAAAGATCCGGAAATTCTCTTAAACCTTAGAAGAATTAAAGCAAATTTTACTCGAGCACCTCTTAAAAAACTTTTAAAATATATCTATGAACATTATCCGGAATATACTACTGAGTCGGAAGTCTTAAAACAGATCCTAAACTCTTAAACTGATACTCAAAATTACTAATTGCTCCACGAAGGTTTTTTCAAATAGTAAAATTTTTTCCCCGGTTTTCTGTTTTTATGCATCTATATATTATGATGACTAAAAAGAAAGGAGTTTTATATGACCGAATATAATACCAAAAACTATAAAGCGCCCGGAAGCGCATGGACTGAGTATTGTAACCGTCACGCTCAAGAATTTAAAAAAGAATGTAAAAAGTTAAACTTACTCCATGCTCAAGTAAGAAACATCTTAAGCGCCTATCCCCTCCCAACATGGCATAATCCTGTATATCATAACTTTTCTGTTAAACTGTATTGGCTAAAAAAACGCTTTAGTGGTAAAGCCTTAAATACCAAAATCGCTCAAGAGATTTATATTGGCAAACTGAAAAAACTTCGGGTGGGTATTTTAAGAAAAATCACTAAACTTGTGCTTAATTTTCCAGAAGATACTTAACACCAATGAGTTAAAGTTATTAATACCCCAATACTCCCAGCTTTATGGTTGCCGGGTATAATGTCGGATTTTACGCGGCAAGCTTAAAAGTTTTTATGCAATTTGCCTTTTGTTATTTATAAACTGCGTATAATTGCGAATTTATTAAAATCACAACTTAAATTTTGATCTTAAAGATTTCTGGGGATTGATTTTAGAAAAGTTGTAAGTATACTAAAAACTTATGTGCGGGATTAAGATTTTTCTTACAGTTATTTTATTTTTTAACCTTGATGAAGTAGGCGATGCTTCAGGAGCAATGTTTGTATCGTCAGTAGGCAGTAAAATTTATTCAGCAAATATTAATCCGGCACTGCTTTCTTATCTTAATAATAATAATTTTGGAATCCAGTATTTGCGAATTTATAACTTAGTGCCTCAGACAAAAATTGTTCTTAATTATCGCAATTTTACAATTGGGCTTTCAAGCCTCGGAGTTGGTAATTACCAGGAAGTGACTTTGAAGTTCGGTGTAGGATTAAGAATTAACAACGAATTTTCTTATGGTTTAGGAGTAAAAAACCGTTTTTTGTTTCTTACTGAAAATCTAAAAATATTTCGCCCCGCAATTGACTTGGGCGTAGTCTTTAGTCCTCAAGTCATTAGCTCTAAACAATTACGCCTCATAAAATTTGCCGGATTACTGGAAAATTTAAATTATCTTGTAATTAAAGACCCGAATAATTATTTAGCGGTAAAATTTGGCTTAGGTGCCCATCTCGCGTTGAACGAAAATTTTATTCTATCTACAGAGTTTAAAAAAGCTTCCGACAAAACCGAGTTAAATTTCGGCACCGAATTTAAGCTCCTACCCTCTTTAGCTTTACGAGTCGGTTGCAAAACTAATCCGGTATTATATAGCGCTGGACTGGGAGTTAACTACAAAAGATTTGAGTTTGATTATTGCTTACGGTATCATCCCCGGCTTAAAGAAACTAATATCTTCTCTTTAAGTTTTCAATTTTAAAACCTTTCAGTTTCTATGGTCCGCCGAGTAATATTTATTTTAGCAAGTCTGTTTTATTTAGCTTCTAGTGAGCCAATTGAACTTTTTGATCAAACCATCAATCTTCCCGAAGAGCTATTTTTACTTGACAACTTACAAGACCTTACAGAGTGCCCATTAGACCTTAATAAACTCAGTGCTTCAGAGCTTACTCAGTTAGTCTTTTTAACCCCAATTGCACAATATGAGATTATAAGACATCAGAGGTTCAAAAACCTAAATGAGCTCCTAACGCTTAAGAGCATTGATTCAAGCTTATATTGCAAAATAACACCGTATTTAACAGTAAAAGAATCTCCGAAGTCCATAGGACATACAAAAATTTATCTGCGCACTGAAAGCATTGGCAACTGGAAAAATAACTATAAAACCGTATTAACGAATAATTTTTCTTATGAATGTGCCGCAATAAAAATCCGAAGTTTTCTCCGATTCCAAAAACAACTAAATCTATTACGATCTCAAAATCAAAGCCAAGCTAATTTTCTTTTTAGTAATAGAAAAATTCAATTTTTACTTGGAAATTATGAGCTTTTAAGTCCCGGAGGTGTGATCTTCAGTGGCAATCTTGAGTACTTTAATCCGTTAAAAGATTTTACAAACCTAATGCCTCATATTAGCACCTTAAGCAGCGTTAGTAACTCAAAGAATTTATTAGGAATCTTTGTGCAGAGTAATTTTAATAATGTTGTTGCCTCGGGTTTTATGGGACAAAATTTTCACAATGCTCAAGTTCAAAATGGCACTGTAAAACAAGTTTATTTAACCTCGCAAGCAAATCTTTTAGATACTTTTTATAGATTATCGGAAGGAATTCTCGGCGCCGAGTTAAAACTTTTATATGGTGGGCAAAATTTTCTCGGATTAAATTTTTGCCATTTGCGCTATGCACTTCCGATTGTTCCTAACGACTCTACAAATTCGTTTTATGGATCACAGCTAAATCTTTTAGGGGTAAGTAATGTGCTGTATTTAAATAATTACTTTCTTGTAAGCGAATTTGGATATAGCGTTAATTGGGGATATGGACTAAGTACTCGACTAATTGGAGATTGGCGCAAGCTTAAAGTAAATTTTAATTTTTACTTTCAGAAGAAAAATTTCTTTGCTCCATACAGCCGGTGGCCGGCATTACACCGAAAACACAACCGAGCTTTTGCTCAATTTAATCTTAGCTATAAATTTGCAGACTTTCTTGGGGCATTATCTCTACGGAGTAATAATTTTTATGAACACGAAACAATACCCCCAGACTTTAGAGTACAACTTGAACATGAGACCGCAAAACATAAAGTTATCTTATGGGTAAAAAATAACTTTTCAGAGTCGCAGCTTATCGATTATAGTACCGGACTTGATTTTAAACTTAAGGTTTCTGAATATCTTTCATTGAGTTATCAATACCAAGATCGTTCCGTTCCGAATAATGGCCACTGCTATTTGTTTGCTGTAAGCACAATTTTAAAGCTCAATCGTTTAAAAACCGAACTCCGGACATATTATTTTTATACGACAAGCTCAAAAATCAAACTCTACATGTATGAAGCACCAAGAAATAGTATCACTTTTAATAACACTCAATTACGAATCCGAAGCAATATTGAGTTAAAAATTGTTAAAAACTTATCGGTTAATTACTATCTCGCATTTAGTAAAGTCTTAAGCATTGCCCAATTAAATTTTGAAACTGGGATATTGGGGAGTTTATCCTATTTAAATTTTATTCCTTAGGTTTTAGCTGGAAATTAAAATCTTTCTGCTCGGTTTGAGAAAGCGAAATTGTGGTTTTTAAAGAATCATAACCATCAGAGATAACTTCAATGTTATACTCACCGCAAGGCAACTCGGTAAAGAAAATTCCGGTTAAAGAATCAGTATAAATCGTATCGCTCATCATGTTGCCTATGATTATTTTAGCATAAAGCGGTTTGTGGCTTACTTCGCAACTGACTTTGCCGGTAAAGATCGCTTTATTTTCTTTAGGAGTAAGAACAATTTTTAGGTCCGTGGTTTTATTTTTTTCGATTACAACATTTAAACTCTTCGCGATATAACCTTCAGCAGAAACAATCATTTGATAATGCGTCGCAGGAACTTCAGAATAAAATATTCCAGTAAGGCTATCAGAATATAATGGCGGAAGTTCACTGTTAACAAAACTGATCTTTGCTCGAATTGGATTGTTGTTTACTTCATCAGTAATTGTTCCGGTTAAAATACCGTTGGCATGACTTTTTACTAACTGGAAATCAATTTGATTGACTCTGTTAGCTCCAACAATAATTGTCTGGCGTTTCGGATAATAACCGGGTTTTTTAACTTCAATACTAACAACTCCACAAGGAACACTCTCAATACAAAATGCCCCGGTTACGGAATCGGTTTGAACCTCTTTGTTGTTCATGATAACTGTTGCCTCAAGAGGTTCGTTGGTTACAGCATCATAGATAGTTCCGGAGATAATTCCAAAACTTATTAAAGGTTTAAGCGCAAAGTCATATGAGTTAATTTTGCTTGCTTCAAGAAGTACCGGAACTGTTAAGGTTTCGTAACCTGGTGCATAAATCATTACTGTATGCAATCCTAAAGGAACATTAGTAAATTTAAAGATTCCGGTAAGTTCTTGCGTTTTTACACTGGGGAGCTTCGGTAGGTCTAAAATTCGAACTTCAGCAGCAAGTTTTCGGTTGGTATTAGCATCATAAACATTACCGACAAATATTGTAGTCTTTGTTGAAGTTGGTCTAAAAAATGTTCCGCCTATTGTAAATCCGGCTATTATTCGGTAATTCAGATTATTATGATAGAGATTTTCAATTTTAGCTCCTAGATTAAAGTAAGAATGAGAACTTATATTTAATTTTATGCCTGGGACTATTGAGAGATTCTCTTTTAGCGCTTCTAATATATTATTAGTGTTTTTATTACAACTTGAAAAAGCCTCAACAAAGATTATTCCTTTCTCACCAATTATCTCCAGTGCCCCGCGAAAATAACGATAACTTCTGCTTTCACCGTAATTTACCAATAAGTCTGGAGCTCCTGCAAGAAGTTCTTTAAACCTTAAATTTAAAAGAGCATCCCAATGTAGGCCGTTATCATAATTACCAGTTCGGTTCCAAAAATATCGAGCAAGACCTCCGAATTTAACTACTTTAATATAAGGAAAAGAAAGTTTGCCCCCGAATAAATGGGTCTTAAGCTCGGAGCTAAAACGAGAATTGTTAATCCGGGGAATCTCAATTACTGCATTAATATCTTGAGTTGAAGCGAAAAATATTTCAAGCAATTTTGACGGTGTATAATTTATATTGGGCAAAACCGCATCAGCAAAGAATTGGTTATGACTGCGCCAAGTATTTAGATAAAACGATGTTGAAAGTAATCCGATATCTTCAGTTATTGCATCATAGGTATAAAAAAGACCGCGGCCACCGTAAATTGTAGCTGAACCATAAATTAATGTTACAAATATTATCGCTAACAATACAACTTTTCTCATTTTTACTAATTTGTTTACTAATTTGCTAATGTTATTGAAAATTAAACTTACTTTCCAATCTGGGTTGGATCATCATAACTATCACGGATATTAACCATGAAAAATGCAGTATCAGTTAGAGGTTCCCGGGTAACCTCCTCATAACCGTTTACAATCAAGGTTGCTTTTAGTGTAGCGCCATTGACAATACCCGGTGATTGATTTTCAATTGAATCCCGGAAATGAGCGTTAATCCAACTTGCTGGGACAACAGTAAAATATGCCACAGTTCGCCTTTGACCTTCAGGGTCTGCCGGTACTAAAATATTAGTATTGCCGGTGACCGGACTTAAAACCCAAGGCACATCTTGAGTACCTGAAAGAATTTTCGTAAAACTTACCCGATAACTGGTAATTCGAGCAGTATAAGATGAAGCAGTTGGCAATCCAATGCCTCGTTCAATATAACTGAATTCTACCGGAACTGCCCAGTCTGAAACATAAAAGGTTGGAATAGTTTCGGTGGGATCTTGGGGATCCGGTATTAAGGTCCAATCAGCAACATCAATGTTTAATGACTGGTTGTTGTTAATCGAAACAATACGCAACGCTTCAACTGAAGTGTGCCGTTCACAAGAGACAATTATCATCGCTACTGTTAGCAAAATTATAAGTGTTTTTATATTCATAGCTCACTCCCTTTTATAAAAGCTTAATAAAATTTCTCTCTATGTCAAGAGTAAATTTTTTCTAAATCAGCTTTAACTTAGCAAATTGCGCGCAATTACAATCTTTTGAATCTCAGAAGTCCCTTCGTAAATCTCTAAACACTTTGCTTCCCGATAATATCGTTCTACCGGATAATCTTTTGTATAACCATATCCGCCGAAAATCTGAACTGCTTCGCGAGTAACTTCAACAGCAATTGTTGAAGCATAGAGTTTGGCAATTGCTGACTCTTTAGAAATATTCTTTATCCCTTTATCTTTTAGGTAAGCGGCATAATAAGTAAGAAGTCGTGCTCCGGCTATTTTTGCTGCCATCTCTGCTAGTTTCGCTTGAATCATTTCAAACTCGCAGATTGCACGACCGAATTGTTTTCGCTCTTTACTATATTGAAGAGCTTTTTCGAATGCACCTTGGGCAATTCCTACAGCCTGAGCTCCGATATCAATTCTTGATGCATCAAGTAGTTGCATTGCAATTTTAAATCCTTCACCTTCGGTTCCTAATAAATTTTCTTGAGGAACTGGGCATTCTTCAAAGATAACCTCGCTATTACCACTTCCGCGCATACCCATTAAATCTTCATGTTTGCCGATGCTAAGACCTGGGGTGTTACGCTCAACAATAAAAGCACAAATTCCTTTATGAGCTTTAGTGCGGTCAACTGTTGCTAAGACGATAAAAATATCAGCATGAGTTGCGCTGGTAATAAACCTTTTCGAACCGTTTAGAATATAATAATTGCCATCAAGCTGTGCCGTAGTTTCTAAACTTGCCGGATCAGATCCGGCATTTGACTCGGTTAGTGCAAATGCCCCAAGTTTTTTCCCGGTAGCTAAATCAAACAGATATCTCTCTTTTTGCTCTTCAGTACCAAAAGTAAGAATTGAATAACACGCTAAAGAATTGTGCACAGCAGTTATCACACCGGTTGTTGCACATGCTTTAGAGATTTCCTCAATTGCAATTGCTAAGCTCACAAAATCAAAACCAGCTCCACCATATTTTTCCGGAACAAGCATCCCCAACATTCCTAGTTCGGATAGTTTTTTAAGATTTTCAGTAGGAAACTCACCAGTGCGATCAATTTCCGATGCTTTAGGTTCTAACTCTTCTTGAGCAAACCTG
>JANXBB010000196.1 GCA_025061975.1 Caldifarciminota bacterium
TTGACGGAGTTCACCGGGGTCACAATAAAATCATTACAACCACTAAAAATTTAGCAAGGCTTAACAATTGTCCTTGGGGTATAATTACTTTTAGTCCCATACCTCAAATGTTTTTATATAAAGACTTTCGTTTTCTTTTAACAACAGATGAAGAAAAATGGGCGATTTTAGCTAAATACCAACCGGATTTCGTTGGAGTAATAAAGTTTACAGAAAAAATTAAGAATTTATCACCAGATGATTTTTTTATAAATTACATTATAAATGTTTTAAAACCACGAACCGTTGTCGTCGGGTCAGACCATCGCTTTGGAGTAAACGGCAGTGGGGATTTTAAGCTACTTAAGAAATTAGGTCAAAAATATAACTTCTCAATAAAAGTAATAAATCATTATAAATATCACCAAGTTCCAGTTCAATCAACGAGAATTCGAGAGCTTCTGATTTTAGGGAATATTAAAAGAGCCAATGAACTTTTAGGAAGACATTATTTTTTAACTGGTACTATTAAAAAAGGACTTGGTATTGGTCGAAAGCTAGGATTTCCCACAATCAATATCCAAATAAATAATAAATTTAAACTCATTCCTCCGGACGGTGTTTATGTTGTTAAAAGTTCTCTAGACAATAAAATTTACTATGGGGTTATGAACATTGGAATAGCTCCAACGATTTCTGAATTATACAAACTCAAACCACAACGAAAAATCGAAATTTATTTATTAAAGTTTTATGAATATTCTAACCTATATGGCCAAAAAATTCTAATTGAAATAATTGACCGCCTTCGAGACGAGAAAAAATTTAATAGCATAGAAGCCTTAACAAAACAAATAGAAGAAGATATAAAAAAAGCTTATGAGTTAATTCCTAAATGAACGGCAATCTTTCTAAAAAAGTTCTATGGCTTTTATACGCATCACATAAGGGCGGTCACACTTATCCAACCCGGGCATTGCTGAACCACCTCCAAATTTACTACTCAGATTATTTTGATTCTTATGCAATAAATATATTAGACTATACTTATCTGGTCTCTTTTTTTGAAACAATTGGACGATATGGCGATCTTAAATTCCGAAAGTTATGGCGTGCTGGATACAAAAACCTCCAACGCGAAAATAAATTATTTTTAGATGTTTGGAAAAGAATTGAAAAATTCATATTTTATTTAGATAACGTGCCTAACAAGTTGCTTAAAAAATACCCCTCTCCTGATTTAATCATTTCGTTTCAACCAGAACTTAATGCGGTAGCAGATTTCTTTAAAAAATACTTCTTTGTTCCATGGCATACTGTAATAATTGATCTAAATCTCCATGGACTATGGGTAAACAATGCAGTAGATTTTTATTATGTCTATAATAACGAAATGCGAGAAAATTTGATCCGAAAAGGATTTAAACCGGAACAAATTATAATTTCGGGAATTCCATTACGTGAACAATTTTTAGCCGTGACAGCAAAACCGCAAATCGAAACTCGAAAAAAATTGAGTCTATATCAAGAACTACCTACAATTTTAATTATGGCAGGGCTTCTGGGAACTATGGTCGATTTTACTAAAGTTATTGCTCAAATTGTGGATTTAAATAAAGCATGTCAACTTCTTGTAGTATGCGGGAAAAATATCCGAGCGCAAAAAGAGATATTAGATTATAAATCTAAGTTAAAAATCCCGATATATGTTTACGGTACTGTAGATTTGATTGCTCCATTAATGTGGTCATCAGATTTTATTATTTCTAAACCAGGATCAGTAACAATCGCCGAAGCTTTAGCCTTAGGGAAACCGATGATTGTTGTTACGCCGAAAGCTGGTTCTTTACAAGAATTCTATTTTGCCGAACTTTTGGAAAAAGAAAACACCGGTCGTTGGGCAAATACTGACGAAGAAATTCTCCGTTTAGTAGAGGAATTCTTAACTAACCCAGAACTATTAGAAAATTTAGGTAAAAATGCTCGTCAAAAACATGGGCATAACCTTAATGCTACTAAGATAATTGCTGAAAATATAATTAATATTTTTCAGAAAAGAAAGGAGCAAAAATGACTACCGGCAAAGCACTAGTAACCGGCTCTTGCGGCCTTGTTGGCTCAGAGTCGGTAGCATTTTTTATTGAAAAAGGATTTCAAGTGGTAGGAATCGATAATGATATGCGCGCTTATTTTTTTGGCAAAGAAGCATCAACTTACTGGCAAAAAGAACGTTTATTAAAAAAATATAATGGCGCATATCATCATTATGATTTAGACATTCGAAATTACGATGGCCTTGTAAAAATTTTCAAAGATTTTAAACCGGACCTCATTATTCATACTGCAGCTCAACCTTCCCACGATTGGGCAGCCAAAGATCCGTTCACCGATTTTACTATTAATGCCAACGGCACTCTGAATCTTTTAGAAGCAATGCGTAATTATGCACCAGATGCGGTGTTTATCTATACTTCCACAAACAAAGTCTATGGCGATGAACCTAACCGACTGCCAATAATTGAACTTGAAAAACGTTATGAAATAAGTCCGGATCACAAATATTCCAACGGAATTGATGAAACAATGAGCGTCGATCAGAATCTTCATTCTCTTTTCGGCGCGTCAAAACTTGCGGGCGATATTTTGGTTCAAGAATACGGTAGGTATTTTGGACTAAAAACTGTATCCTTTCGAGGCGGATGCCTCACCGGACCTCAACATTCCGGAACTCAACTTCACGGTTTTCTCTCTTATCTTGTGCGCTGTGCAATAACCGGTAAAGTTTATAACATCTTTGGCTATAAGGGAAAACAGGTCCGAGATAACATACATTCTTACGACTTAGTGAATGCTTTTTATCACTATTATTTAAATCCGATTCCCGGAGCGGTCTATAATATTGGCGGGGGAAGATTTAGTAATTGTTCAATATTAGAAGCAATAGAAATCATTGAAGATCTTACAGGCAAAAAGGTTAGTTACCATTACGTGGATGTTCCGCGTCGCGGAGATCATATCTGGTATATAAGTGATGTTAGTAAATTCCGCAAAGATTATCCGGCTTGGAATTATACTTATAACCTTAGGCAGATTATTGCCGAAATTTACGAGTTTCAAAAAACTCTGCCACTTGAAGAATTAATGAGTTAAAATAAAACGCGCGGGAGCCAATATTGTGATTTTGGTGGGGTTTAAGGGTATAGGGTATCTAAAGGCGTGATATTGGCCCACCGCGCATATCAAAATTCTCATTTTAAGGTTGCGGCTAATTATAACTAAAATAAAAAAATTTGTCAAGAGGAAATTTTTTTATTTTTAAAAAATCTTTTTTTTCGTTTTACCTTTTTATGAACTAAAAATTGCGCGTTTTACTTATCTAGTTTAAAATTCATTGGGAACACTTTATTTTTCTGTTGAGTAATTCCCAACGCCGATCGACTTCCTCTTGAAATGCATTAAGCAAGTGCTTATTTTCTTCACGAAACAGATGCCTGAATCGGTCTTGTAATTTAAGCCACTCGGTGATTGGTAATTTCTCTTTAGGTGTATAATTCAGCCGGTATTTGTGATTCTCACATTCATATAACGGCCAAAAACATGTCTCAACTGCTAATCGAGAAAGAGTAATAGTCTGTGATGAATGATATCCCCAACCCAATGGACAAGGTACTAAAACATTAATAAAACTCGGCCCATTTACTGAAAGTGCTTTTCGAACTTTGTTAGCTAAATCGTTCCAGTTCCAAACTGTTGCTTGAGCAGCATAAGGAATATCATGCGCGATCATAATTTCTACAATGTCTTTACGCCACTCAAGTTTACCTGGTTTTACCTTCCCAGCCGGAGAAGTTGTTGTATGCGCGCCAAGCGGTGTTGCTGAAGAACGCTGGATTCCAGTATTCATATAAGCTTCGTTGTCTAAACAAACATACAAAAATCGATGCCGACGTTCCACTGCGCCGGAAAGTGCCTGAAATCCGATATCATAAGTTCCACCATCTCCACCAAAAGCGATAAAATTTATTTCCTCAGTTATTTTCCCTTTGCGTTTTAAAGCTCGATAGGCGGCTTCCATTCCGGAAATCGTCGCGGCAGCATTTTCAAATGCACTATGAAACATTGGCACTTGCCATGCAGTATGCGGATAAATTGTCGAAACAATCTCTAAGCATCCAGTAGGCATGGCGCATGCCACCGGTTTAGTTGCAGCAAGAAGTACTTGTCTTACTGCTAAAACTTCACCACATCCTGTACAGGCGCGATGACCGGATGAAAAAAGTTCCGGCTCTCTTGATAGCTCTTTTATTGATGGCATAACTACCTCACTCCAATATATGTTACGTCATCTTTAATTGTTTTAGTTTTCTCAATATTGAGAAGTTCCTCAAAGATCTGCTTGATATCTTGTTGGG
>JANXBB010000278.1 GCA_025061975.1 Caldifarciminota bacterium
TTCAAAGATGTCCAAGGGGGAGTTAAAGAACCACGACAGCCGCGGTGCAAAAGTATCGACATCTAATCCGGCTTTAATTCCTTCTTCAACATATGTAAATCCATCTTTTAATGTAAAAGCCAACTCCTGAACCGCAGTTGATCCGGCTTCGCGAATGTGATAACCAGAAATTGAAATTGTGTTCCATTTAGGAACTTCTTTAGCTGCAAACGCCATAATATCAGTAATTATGCGCATTGACGGCTCAGGAGGAAACAGCCAAGATTTTTGAGCTATATATTCTTTAAGGATATCATTCTGAATTGTACCTCGTAAAAGATGCGATTTAACACCTTGCTTTTCTGCGGTCACAATATAAAATGCCCAAATTACCGCTGCTGGACCGTTAATCGTCATTGATGTTGATACTTTATCTAAAGGGATTCCCTCAAAAAGTGTCTCCATATCAGCTAACGAAGAAACTGCAACGCCGCATTTTCCAACTTCACCTCTGCTTAATGGATCATCAGAATCGCGGCCATATAATGTTGGAAAATCAAACGCCACCGAAAGACCGGTCTCACCGTGCGCTAAAAGAAATTTATAACGCTTGTTTGTATCTTTCGCCGTACCAAATCCCGAAAATTGTCGCATCGTCCAAAGTCGACCACGATACATTGTCTCTCTTATCCCCCGAGTAAATGGGTACTTACCAGGCATACCCAAATCCCGTTCGTAATCCAAATCAACAATATCTTGAGGTACATAAACAATTTTAATCGGAATTCCAGAGATAGTCCGATCGTTAATAACACAACGGTTAATAATTTCAATATTACATGTCTCTTTTTCCGATTTCTTTTTATTTTGGGAAACTATCCTCCTCGTCTTCAATTTTACCCCCTTTTTTTACTTTTGATTATTAAATAATTTTATAATTCTTGTGCTTGCTTTGTAGGGCGTCTCTTTACCTGACAAAATTTTTTCCACTGAAGTTTCAAAAAGTTTGCTAATTTTTTTGTTATGCCAAATTTTATCGCTTATATGCCTTAAGACCAATTCTTTAATATCGTTCTGAATCCGTTCACGATGTCGGACATGAATTTCTTTAGTATCTTCTAAATATTTTTTGTGTGCTAAAATCTCGCTATACAGTTCTGAAACTCCAACTCCATCAGTCGCAATGGTTTTAATTACTCGAGGCTGACGCACAAAATTCTGCATCTCAAGCATCGCATTAATTTCTTTAGCAAGTTTATCAGCACCAACTCGATCCGATTTATTAACAACAAAGATATCAGCAATCTCCATAAGTCCGGCTTTAAGAGTCTGAACCTCATCACCTGCCTCGGGAACCAAAACCACCACTGTCGTATATGCAATATTAGCAATATCAAGTTCAACTTGACCAACACCGATTGTCTCAATTATTATAATATCTTTCTTAAATGCGTCCAGCAAATCACATAATGCCTTAGTACTCGAAGCTACTCCACCTAAACTACCACGCGTTGCCATACTTCGAATAAAAACCTTGGGCTCTAAAAAAAGTGAAGTCATCCTTATCCGATCACCCAAAATTGCTCCACCACTAAACGGTGAAGTTGGATCCACGCAAATAATTCCTACTGAATAGTTATTATTCACAAACTCCCGTGCTAATTTCTCAACTAAAGTACTTTTACCGGCACCCGGTGGCCCAGTAATTCCGATTCGCCACGCATGCGGCGTTTTCGGATAAAGTTCACTAAGAATCTTGTAGCTTTCTTGAGCATCATTTTCTACAAAAGTCATTAATTCACTTAAAGCTCGAATATCGTGCCTTTTAAAACTTTTAATCAATTGACGTAGTGTTCGCTTTGACATTTAATAATCAATCCCTTTCCGTGAAACAATTCCTTTTTGGTACGGATGTTTAATTTCTTTAACCTCACTTACTAAATC
>JANXBB010000200.1 GCA_025061975.1 Caldifarciminota bacterium
AATTAAGACTTTTTGGGGGAACAAAATTTATCAACAGTTTTCGCGAATTATGGAAATCCGCTACGGTAAAAAGCAAAAAACTCAATTAAGAAAGGATTGATATGAAAGAAACTAAAGCCAATCCTTATGAAATTAGAATACCTCAGATTGCCCGAATTGAGGGACATGGAAATATTGTAGTAGAAATTCAAAAAGACAAAGTAAAAAGTGTTAAATTAAATATACCTGAGGGTCCGAGACTATTTGAAACATTAGTTATAGGTAAAACTCCAGCTGAAGCAACAAGTATTGTTCCCAGAATTTGTGCGATATGTTCCGTGTCGCATCGTTACGCCGCAATTCGTGCATTCGAACGAGCCTTAGGCTACAAGGTAACCAAAGAGACTCATCTTTTACGAACATTAATGCATTATGGCGAAATGATCGAAAGTCATGCCCTGCACGCTTTTGTATTAGCCTTGCCTGATTTTCTTAATTACCCGTCAGCAATCGCAATGACCGACCGTTTTGCTCCTCAGGTTCTAAAGGCACTTAAATTAAAAAAATTCGGCAATTATATAATGGAAATTACCACTGCAAGATATACACATGGTGAAAATCCCACTGTTGGAGGTTTTGGCAAAGTTCCCGAAATATCGGAGCTAATCGAAATTAAAACACAAGCTGAAAAACTAATCCCTGATGCTGAAGAACTTGTTGAACTCATGCGCAGTTTGGAATATCCGACAGCAATGGAAGACGGTATGGTTTTTATGTGTTTAAAGCCACCCGGGGATAAATATGGTTTTGTAGGAGATAAAGTTCTCATTTCTACAGGTGAAGAAGTTCCAATTGACCGATATCTAGAACTCACTAACGAACGGGTAGTGGAACATTCTACTGCTAAACGGTGCCGTTATAAAGAACGCCCCTATGTTGTGGGAGCAATTGCCCGGATGAATTTATTGGGTGAAAGATTGCGCGGTAAAGCAGGAGAAGCATTTCGACGTTGCTACAGTTTAAGTTGGATTAGAAATCCTTTATATAACAATCTAGCTCAGGCAATCGAAATTCTCTTTGTTCTAGAAGATATCCCCGAGATTGTTAACGAATTATTAGCGCATAAAGACACCTTAGCCCAAAAGACAAAGATTCTAAAAGCTCAAACATTAAGCGGTAAAAACGTTGGAGCAGTTGAAGCTCCTCGAGGTACTCTTTACCATTACTATGAAGTTACTCGGGGTATAGTAAGTGGTGCTAATCTAGTAATTCCGACAACTCAAAATCTCGATGCAATTGAAACTCACTTACGCATTGCTGCTACAAATTTATTAAATACCACACACGATCGTCCATTCTCAAAACTTAGCCCAGAAGAACGTGCTGATATCGAACGAATTTTAGAAATGGTGGTCCGCGCATACGATCCATGTATTTCGTGCTCGGTACATTTAGTTGACTTCTCGTCATAATATCATAACTATCTTATAAAAGTGAAAAAAATTCAAAGCAGTATTATTTTAGTGTTTCTTGTTACATTAGGGCAGGCACAAACTTTTATTGTCGATAAAGATAGTGATTGTGTTTATATACCTAAAGCGATCACAACAACTAAAATTCGGGCACCAGCTCTCTTATATCTGCATTGTCAAGGAGCTAAAAAAGTTCATATTGAATCAATAAAATTTGTTGCTGATAGTGTAAAATGGATAATTTTCTCGTGCCATAAGAGCCGAAATCATCGCAATCTTTTAGAAAATGATCGAAATATTATTACAACTTACAAAAAAGCAATAGAAAAGATAACGA
>JANXBB010000293.1 GCA_025061975.1 Caldifarciminota bacterium
ACATTTTCCACACGCTTCGGATATTCAATCATGTCAACAAGTTTCCCAGAAACAATTAGCTGGCGCCCAATTCTCATTCCGATACCTCGAGCGCGATCTCGGCTGTAGATTTCATTAGCAATAATATTGTTTCTAATTCTTGTCATCTCAAAATCACTTATCGAATCCGGACCTAAAGACATTAAATTTTCCAGTTCCTTGTTAATAAGGATAATAATTGTATCAAGATATTCTATTTTCTTGGGCACAACAAAAATCTTAAAAACCCCGGCTTCTCGTTCCAGGTCATTCCAAACTCCAACCCGCAGCGCAAAATTTTTCTCTTCTACAAGTTTTTTATAAAGCCGTGCCGCTTTACCCCAACCTAATAGTCCTTCAAGAACTTCTAAGGCATAATATTCATTATCCAAAGAGTCTGCAGTTCGATATCCTATAAGCACTGCTGGTAGGCTCACTTTTCGATAAAGCACTAAAGTTTGTTCTCCGACTTGAGGGGGCTCGTAAAATTTGGGATGCTGTACCGGCCTTGATTTAATTTTAGCAAAATATCGGTTTATTTTTTTTAGGGCATCTTCAACTTCGACATTACCTGAAAGTACAAGAATCGCATTTTGCGGTTGATAATACGTCTTATAGTGATTAATCAGATCATTTAGAGTAATGCGTCTAATATCATCCATCCATCCAATAACTGGATTACGATATGGATGGAATTTAAAAGTTAAAAGGTCAAACTGTTCCCACAAAATGTCATAGGGTTCGTTTTCACCAAGCCGCCGTTCCTCCATAACTACGTTTCTCTCGCTTAAAAACTTTTCTTCGGTAATCAAAAGGTTCTCCATCCGCTCAGCTAAAAGCGCTAGTGCGGTCTCATAAAACTCTTGAGCTAAATCAATCCAGTAACATACATATAAATTGGAAGTAAATGCGTTATCTTCACCTCCTAAAGAATCAATTATTTGAGCAATCGCTCGGGGTTTATAGTTTTTAGTGCCATCCATGTGTTCTAGGAGATGTGAAAGACCTGATCTTCCCGGCGGATCATAAATTGAACCAACATTAAACCATAACTGCGAAGATACTGTTGGTGTTAAACTATCTTTATAAATCACAACTTTTAATCCGTTTTTAAGAGTTGCTTCATAAATCGGATGCGTAGGATACGGTTTGTTAAAATTTACTTTCGCTTCAGTAAGTGAAAAAATAACCAGTAAAAAACATAAAATCATCGTTTTTTTCATAACTAATATGATAAATTATTAATTAAATGTCGTCAAGATAATCTTTACTAAACAAAAAATTACTCTTGACAAAATGACGATTAAATTTTAGTATCCCTCAAAGGAGGGCATAATGAAAATTATATTAAATCTCACTTTATTATCCTTTATAAGCTGGAGTTTAGTTTTAGGTGAACTGCTAGATGAGTCTTTTGATAGCGAGGATTTTCCACCTGAGGACTGGCAAGTTATCAACAAAGATGGCGGAACCAGTTGGATAAGAAGTATCAATAATACTCGGACTCCACCAGGTTGTGCAAGTTGTTTTTGGTCGGAATTTTATCTTACTAATGATGATTGGCTTGTGACGCCAAGATTAACCGTTGCTCGAGAAGATACCTTAAAATTCTACTACCGAAGCTTTGACACTTCAGTACGTGAAAGTCTTGAAGTCCGACTTTCGTTTAAAGGACCTACGCCGAATAATTTTACGCGAGTTCTTTGGGCACGACGGTTTAGTAATACTGCATATCAATTAGCAAAAATTCCTTTAAGAGCTTATCAAGATTCTCTTGTTTATATTGCTTTTCGCTATTATGTCTCCTCCCCATTACAGCCCATTGGAGCAGGTATTTATCTTGATGACATTACTGGGCCTGAAATTTATTCAGTTCATGATGTTGGAGTAACTCAAATAATAACTCCAATTGGAGTAAGTATTGAAAGTATCATTTCGCCCCAAGCGAAAATTAAAAATTTTGGTTCTTTTAACGAAACAATTCCTGTAGTTTTTAAGATTTTAGGTGCTGATTATGAACGATGCGAAACTACTTTTGTGCTTGCCGGTAATGATACAACAATGAGTTTCCCAAGCTGTACTTTACATCCCGGAGCATATTTAGCACAAGCATATACAGTTTTAACAGCGGACGAAAATTACCAAAATGATACGTGCCAAGTAAACTTTATCATTCGCACAAACAATGTCTGGCAGCAAAAAGAAAACTTCCCTTTGATTGTAAAAACCACAGGTTCAAGTCTTTGTTATGACGAACACGGTTTTATTTATGGAATGCGTGCATCAGACACTAATTTCTATGCGTATAATATCGCTCAAAATGAGTGGCAAAAGAAAAAGAGTCTGCCGATAAAGACCAAAAGTGGCTTCGGTCTAATTTACGGTGCTGACGATACAATTTATGTGGTTACAAAAAATCAGAAAATAGTATATCGCTACTCAGTTGTATCTAATGAGTGGTATTTAGCTGAATCTTTGCCTGTTAAACCGAAAACACATAGTGCATTTTGCCGGCAGGGTGATTATATTTATGCACTGCTCGGCGATACTTTGTTTTACCGATATTCGCTTGAACACAATACCTGGCAACAACTTAAAGCTTTACCGGTAAAAGCAAAAAACGGAACCTCAATTACTTCATCCGACGACGGCTATATTTATGCAATAACCGGCAACAAGAAAGCATTCCATCGCTACTCAATAAGTGCTAATAATTGGTCACTATTGGATTCAGCACCCTATCCAATTAAAAAAGGTGCTGGTCTTGCAAGTATTGGTAATATCATTTATTGCTTACCTGGTGGCAAGATTAAAAAATTTTATAAATACGAACCAGGTAGCGGTTGGTATGAACTTGACTCTGTGCCGATTGTCATAAAAGGAGGCAATAGCATAACTCCTGCACAAGGCGACATTTATTGCCTTTTAGGAAGTTCAACAAATCTTTTCTTTAGATACATTCCCGAATCCGCGACTAAAAAAGCCTCAAGTGACCTAATTGGTTCTTTAACTTCAAATGTCTATACTATTATATATCCACAACTTTCGCAAACTCGCCAAAATAAATTTTCTTTGCCCCAAACAATAATAATTTATAACGTTTTAGGAAAAACAATATTACAAACAACGCTTGAGAATAAAAATCAACTTTACGAACTCATAAAAAATCTTCCCAGGGGTGTTTTCTTTATTTCGGATAACGACAAAAATCACTTAAGAATAATTAAATCTCATTACTAAAATTTACTGATATAACTTGGTTTAAATTATCGTCAATAATGCGCACAAAGCAATGTATTATGTCATTTATTAGCATACGATTCATAAATCCTAACTTTTTAGCTAAAACTTAGACGCTAAGATGCATTTTTTGCAAAACTCCAATTTCATCTCAAAATATTTGCAAAACATCACCTCTGAGGTATAGGGGACGGTATCGGTCTAGGTATTTTAGGCTTTTTGGGGAAAAATGTTATAATTATTCATTATATTTATAGATGCAATAATTTGCTTTTATGGGGAAAATTTTGGTGTACAGTTTTTTATGTAATTAAATTCCCTATTGACAGATTTTAGATTTTATTTATATTTATAAGGTAACTGTTATGAAGAATATTTGTTTTGATTTGGCTATTTCTTAAAAAGAAAGGAGGTGAAAAGCCATGGCAAAGGTTACAAAACAGATGCTTATTAAGAAACTTGCCGAAGCCGGCAATGTGCCCAAGAAAGTTGCTGAGACGATGTTTAATACTCTTATCACCACGATAATGAACTCAGTAAAAAAAGGCGACAAAGTTGCGATTCCGGGATTTGGTACATTTATGATCCGAAAAACTAAAGCACGCACCGGTCGAAATCCAGCAACTGGTGAAACTATTCAGATTCCCGCAAAAAAGAAAGCAGTTTTTCGTCCGGGCAAAGAATTTAAAGCGTTGGTTAAATAATAATTCAACTTTTGTTTTAAAAGGACAGTTAAGTTTTAGACAGACTTGACTGTCCTTTTATTTTGTTTATATTAAACAATGCCGCGCGCAATTAGATATCTTCAAGGTCAACTGTTAATTTTAGACCAATCAATTGATGGGGGGTTGCCAAATAATCCTCGATATATAAGACTAAAAACTTACAAAGAAGTTATCAGAGCGATTAAAGAACTAAAAATACGCGGTGCTCCTTTAATTGGTGTTGCTGGTGCTTATGGGCTAGCAATTGCAGCATTATCTTTAAAGAAACCGACTGTGGAAAAATTAATAACAATCGCTCGAGAAATAAGCCGGGCACGCCCAACTGCGGTAAATCTTACATGGGCAATTAACCGCATGCTTAAGATTATTTGCGATTCTAAAGTACCTGCCTCCAAACTACCTCAGTTACTTCTCAAGGAAGCCCAGGACATCGAAGCTCAAGAAGAAAAAAAATCAATTTTGATCGGTGAAATTGGTGCCCCACTGCTAAAAGACAATTCCCGAGTTATCACAATTTGCAATACCGGTTGGCTTGCAAGTCCGGGCATTGGCACTGCATTAGGAGTTATTTATACCGCACATCGCCAAGGCAAAAAACTTCAAGTCTATGTATTAGAAACTCGCCCGCTGCTTCAAGGTGCTCGCCTAACCGCTTATGAACTAAAACAGGCTAAAATTCCTTATACGGTTATTACTGATAATATGATCGGTACGGTAATGAATCAAATTGATTTAGCATTAGTTGGTGCTGATCGCATTGCCCGTAATGGTGACACTGCGAATAAAATTGGTACCTTGAGTTTAGCAATTGTTGCACACTATTATAAAGTGCCGTTCTTTGTTGTTGCCCCAACCTCAAGCATCGATTTAACCAAAAAAACCGGCAAAGAAATTCCTATTGAACATCGTGCACCTACTGAGGTACGAATTCTTAACAATATTTATATTACGCCCAAGGATGCAGCGGTTTATAATCCCGCTTTTGATATCACACCTAATAGCTTAATCTCGGGAATAATTACTGAAAAAGGTATTATCCGCCCCCCGTTTACTAAATCGCTTCTAAAAATTAAAGATGCCGACTAATTTGAAGTTAATTTTTGCTCTTTTTTTATTTATAAAATTATCTTTAAGTGATACCTTACCCCCTTTGCCTTTAAAAGAATTAACTAATATCGAACTACGCTACTCGATGTTTAAGTCACCAATAATTTTGCGCGATAGTTTTCAAATTCAAGCTTATTTTACGCCTACAATTGCCTACCGAAAACTAAACTTAAAGTTTAATAAAATCCTCACAAAAACTGCACTATTAGCATTAGATATTTATAACGAAAAAAACATTGATTTTAGTGATTTTCATTATACTGAAGCTGAATTAGGATTAGGAAAAAATACCAAAAATGCTTGGCATAATTTTACACTCAAAACTAAAATCAATTCGCGATCTCCGATAGATCACGACTATAAAGCACTCTTTGGTAATTATCAACTCTATTGGTTTTTCAATAATAGTCTTTTAGAACTTAACAATCGTACTGATGCTTTAGCTTATAAAAGAGCTCATAAACATTATTTTCTTTTCAACACGCTACAATTAACAAATTATCTGCCTTGTGCTTTGGGAAATATTATAATTACCGGTGAGTTTTATTTTCGAAATTATAATTTTGATTGGTCAAAAAATTATTGGGACGTAGCATTTTCTTGGGCCGATTTAATTCTTATCGGAGAGTATTTTTACCTAAACCCTAAAGTGTCTTATTATGTACCAACTGCTGAACCTTATTCAGCCTGGTTTACAAATAAAAACTTTGGGCCAGGTATTGAGGCTGGTTGGGCACAAAAAAATTTAAGGTGCATAATCAATATCAAAACCCAAATTTATTCTCATCCTCCATATGACTCAGTTCTGAATATACTCTATCCCTACGAATTGGCTGCATCCCGATTAAAACCGTTAGTTAAAGAAATTTATTTAAAAACGCTCGTTAGTTATAAAAATGTAACATTTGTTGGTCAATACGAAAAGTACCGAACTTATTGGACATATAATTGTTTACCCAATTCAGTTGTTTTAACACTTGATGATACAACCTATCACACAGTGACTTTAGGTTGTGAAGTAAACTTTACGCACGGTTTTGTTAATAAAACAAACTTTTCTTGCGCACCGAAGACGTTTTATTTGTTTGCAGACTTTAAAGTTTCTGACACCTTAGTTTTTAGCTCTCATCCCTTGAGGATTGTAAATTACTTTGAGTTCAGTGCTGCGCGCAAATGGATAAATCTAATTTTACCAAAGTATTTTCTTTGGTCGACTCAAATAAATTTTTCCTATAAGAAATTTGTTTTTACTGGCAAGGTAGAAAACGTTTTAGACAAAAAAATTTTTATCTTCCCTAATTACCAAAACCTCAAGGCAAGAAAATATTGGATTGGAATAAAATTGTTTATTTAGACGCTAATTTTTCTTGGTTATTACTTACGACAGCAGCGATATTTATAGGTCTTTTGAAAATCCCGAGTTAGCTTTTTTACAAGTTCTTCAACCATTGGTCCATAAGTACTTTGTGGATCTTTGGCATCCAATACAAACTTTCCTTCTATAAACCCAATATGCCCTACCACTTTACGGGTTTTAGCCGAGTTTGTCCAAATAATTTTACCGGTCTTAGCATCAATAAGTTTGGCAACGATAATCGCTTCGAGATCTCCTTGAGCCCCGATATAAGAAAGCCCAGGAATAATTGTCACATTGGGTTTAATATCCGAAATCGTCACTTCTCCTAAGAAAATACTACTGACATTATATTTTGTAGCTGCTGCCTTATAAGCTTCAATCCCCATAGTCTCGATTTTAAGTTCTTTAAGCAACTCCTCTTCTTTACCTAGTTCTAAAATTTCTAAATTCTGTTGATCTTTAGTAATTTCCGCAATAAATCTTTGGGTAATCAAAGGTTCTAAATTCAAAGCATCCGGGCATTTAAACCGAACAATCCCAATGGTTTCATAACCTCGAAGATCAAGTTTTGGCGGTAGTACAATGCGATAACAACTTAAACAAAAAACCGCTAATAAAAAAACGAAGCTTTTATTTTTCACAATTCACCCCCTTAAAGTATTTGTTATACAATTCTTCATAGTGTTCCTTTGAAGTACAAAAAAGCGTTGCAAGGGGCATAACCCTTTTTGCTTCATTTACCATTTGACTA
The DNA here is from genome assembly GCA_025061975.1 of Caldifarciminota bacterium. GTDB lineage: Bacteria > Hydrothermota > Tepidihabitantia > Tepidihabitantales > CAIPLT01 > JANXBB01. Next base: position 7,199 of record JANXBB010000293.1, read on the forward strand.
ACCAGTTTTCTTATGTCCCATTGCGCGGTCCGATCCATTCTTAGACGAGCGATGTGATATAGTTCTCGTAAGTTAACTGTAAGAAGCACCCGCCGTCGATGCGCTTGGGTTAAAACATAAGGCGCAACATTAGGAAAATCTTGGGCGATTTTTCGATAAGTTTTTTCAGTAAGTTCAATAATTTTTCTAAAATAACTTTCTTCGTTGGCCTTAATTATTGACTCAGGAATTGTTATCCCTAAATCAATATCATAGTCCGATACAGTTAGAGTAGCCATTCGGTGTCGTTTGAGTTGTGCAAATGCGGCACCGGACAGAATAAGTTCGTAGGTTAAATAACAATGTTCGTATTCGCGTAACGCCGGATCATAAAACCGAGCATACTTGAATGTCTGTTTTACAAGCTCAAGCTTCTTTTCGTAAGTCATGTTTTGAACCTGCTCTTGGGCTTTATTGTACGAACATTTATTTACACACCATAGAAGAGTTGTTAATAATTTATCGTCAGCATCTTTAGTGTAATCAATTAGCTGACAAATAATATCTTCTTGTGAATTATCTTTAGGGATAGGGTAATTTTCTTTTAGTTCCCAATAAGTTTTTCGATCGTAGTCCGTAGCTTTATAGAAAAGAATAATTGATGGTGCGACCTTTACTGCTAAGCGATATAATTTTTTACCGAGTTCTTTTAGTTCTTTTAGTTCTTGTGATGCCAATCGACGAATCATTAATTCTAAACTTCGTCCGTTGATAGTCATTCCTAACTGAGTTTTACTAGCTAAAGGAGTAACATAACGAGCATCTTCCCAAACTTTAGGCAATTCTTTTTCGTTTACCCCAGAAAGGTTTTCTTTTTGCCATAGATTTAATCTCTCAATGAGATAATAATAAGCGTTTAACTGCTCTGCAACTGTCTTTTGAAAAAGCGCCTCTAACTTAGTTTTCTTTAATTCCTTAGGGATTACATAATCAGCGCTCCATTTAATATATCGCTGAGAAGCTTCAGTATAAGACACTAGTCGGTGCGCTTCTATTTTCTCAACTGCAAGTCGAGAAATTCCCATGAGATCAAAATTAAATACGCTATGCTCCGCAATTGAATGATGCCCCATCTCATAAATAACACGACGATTCTGATCTCGAGCTTTTTTAATCTCTGTTCGAGCTATCTTCCTTAATTCAGGAATTTCTTTATCACTACGACTAATCCGCGCATACGCCGCAGAAAAAACCTCAGGAGTTAGAATCCGAGGCTGTTTTTTTAACCCCTCTAAATCAATATTATACCCAGCAAGAACTATTTTCATTAATCAAAGATAAATAAAACAAAAGTGATAGTCAAGAATAAAATAAGCCAGTAATAACTATAAGGAAATTACTTGACTTTTTTGAATTTTCCATTATGATATGTTATGCCAAAACGAACATATCAACCATCGCGCATTAAAAGAAAACGGACGCACGGCTTTCGTGCCCGAATGAAAACTCATTGGGGCCGAAAAGTGCTTAAACGGCGCCGAGCTAAAGGAAGAAAAAGGTTAACAGTTTAGACATTTTAAATTTGACGCCATAATAAAATGAATAAAAACTCCACAACGATTAAACATCATTTAAGGTTTCCGAAATCTGAACGTCTTAGAAAAAAGAAAGAATTTGAGCTCGTGCTAAAGAAAGGTATTACAGTGGCGAGTAATAATTTCACATTAAAATTTCTCCACGGTCCCCGGGTGTTATTTGGAGTTTTAGTTTCACACACAACAGATCCCAAAGCAGTGGTGCGTAATCGAATTAAAAGACGCCTACGCGAAATCTATCGAACTAATAAAACGCATTTTTCTTTTAAAGGCAGTTATCTTGTTATCCCCAAGTCCCAAGCAAAAGAACTTGATTATCACAGTATGAAAGAAGAATTTTTATCATTAGTCCGTGCGCTAAATAAAATCTTAACTGATGAAAATACTAACTAAAATCGGGATTAGAATAATCACGTGCTACCAGGTTTTTATAAGCCCAATGCTTCCCCGGTCATGTCGATTTTATCCTTCATGTTCTGAGTATGCTAAAGAAGCTCTTAAACGGTATGGTATTGTCCACGGAGGCTTTTTGGCAATTAAAAGAATTCTTCGATGTAATCCATTTTTTCCGGGCGGATATGATCCGCTTAATTAAAGCTAACTATGAGTGATAATTTAAGGTTAATTATTGCCTTTGTTGTTGTAATGCTTGTACTCTTTTTGTGGCAACTGTTAATACCTCGGCCCCAACCAGTAGCAGCTCCAACTAATAAAAAAAATGAATCAATATCCGAATCGCACACCGCTCCGCTAAGTAAGCCTCAAGATCAAGAACTTACGACTCCTAAACTGTCGAAATTTGAGAAAGAAACCACACTGTTCCTTGAAAATTCGTGTCTTAAAATTACATTCAGTAATTATAATGCAGGGATAAAATCGGTCTATTTGAAAAAATATAATGCCGAGTTGGTCCAAAATGAAATTGCATTAATAACTTCTCAAGAAAATCCTACAGTGTATAATATTAAATATCACGACTCCTCCACGGTGATTTTTGAGAAAGATATTAATATTATTTATAAATTAGAGTCTGAATATATTTTATCTTTGACAATTTTATCTGCGGCTTATTATGAAAATATCACATTCGATTACTCAAACGGCTTGGCTTTAACTGAAAAAAATCCCAAAGACGAATTGCGCCATTTTTCGGTTTTCTATTATCGAGGCCGCCAGAGTTACAAAAAAGGTGCTTCGCGACTCAAACCGCTAACACTTGATAGCATAAATTGGGTGGCTTTGCGGTCAAAATATTTTACCTCGGTTCTTTCACTAAAACCTCAATTAGGTAATTTAAAAATAAAGCCTCTGTCAGATATGCGAATTGGTTATTCGCTTGTAACGCCAATTCGTGATTCCTTCTCAGCAAAATTCTATTTCGGCCCATTAGATTATGACATTTTAAGAAAACACAAAGAAGGCTGGGAAGCAGTTATGGATTGGGGATGGACTCGTATCTTTAGTCTTGCGATTCTTAAAATTATAAAATTTTTGTACAAATTAGTAAAAAATTATGGTGTTGCAATCATTATTTTTGCTTTAATTATGAAAGGCGTCTTCTACCCGCTCACCAGAATCTCAAACAAGCAAATGCGCCAAATGCAACTTCTTCAACCCAAGCTCGAAGAGTTAAAAAGAAAATATAAAGACGATCCCCAAACTCTTAATCGGGAGACGATGCAACTTTATCGGTTATATAAAATAAATCCTTTTAGCGGATGCCTGCCGCTTCTTTTTCAATTACCAATTTTTTGGGCACTATATTCAGTCCTCCAACGAACCATTGAACTCCGTGGTG
>JANXBB010000202.1 GCA_025061975.1 Caldifarciminota bacterium
TTAAAGATATGTTAAAAGCTGTAGGATTTATGCTGTGTACAAGTATTATTGTTGGTGGGGTTCTAAATTTGATTTTATAAGATTAATTCAATTACGATTTTGTTTTTAATAATAGTTTTATCAGTTCTGAGATCAAAATTACCACAAAACTTGCCGCGATTGCTATTAAACTTTGTGGAAAATTAATTGCTCCAAACTTAAAGATTGTCCGTAAAAAAGGAGAATTTACTATTGCGATTAAGACTGCAACTGTGGCAACAATTAGAACAGTAAGTCCCCAAGTTGGTTTTGTAAAACACGAAAAAAATTCCCCTTGCGAATCACGATTAGTACATATTATTGCGAGATTTCCTAAGACTAAACTAAGAAATGTCATTGTGCGGGCACTTTCTGAAGTTACTCCATACTTGGGGCTTAAAAGATAAATTAAAACTGCAGTTATAAGGAGACTTCCTCCTTGAATAATGCCTAATATAAGCATTGGCCAGTTAATTAGTGGTTCAGAAGTTTTGCGTGGTGGACGCTTCATAATATTTTTTTCTTCTTTTTCCATCTCAAAAATCACTGACGAAGCCGGATCGATAATCAGCTCTAAAAACAGGATATGAATTGGTAAGAGTGCCAACGGCAATTTTAGTAACGTGGGGATAATTGCAAGCCCAACAATAGGCAGATGGATTGCAAAGACATATGTAATAGCTTTGCGCAGATTATCAAAGATTCGGCGCCCTTGGCGAATTGCGGCAACTAATGAAGCAAAGTTATCATCAAGTAAAACCAGCGATGATGCTTCGCGTGCAACATCACTTCCCGAGCGCCCCATTGCAATTCCAATATGTGCAGCTTTAAGTGCTGGTGCATCGTTGACTCCATCACCGGTCATCGCAACAATTTCACCTTGGGCTTTAAGAGTCTCGACAATTCGTAATTTTTCTTGAGGTCTGATCCGTGCAAAGATTGTTGATTGAGTTAAGTGCTGTTGCAGTTCAGAATCTTGGAGTTTGGCTAAAGTTTCGCCATCAATAAGTTTTGCTCCGGCTAAGCTAATCTTTTGAGCAATATTTAAAGCCGTCTCTGGATAGTCGCCGGTGATCATCATAATTTTTATACCGGCATCTTTGCATTCTTTAATCGCTGCTGGGGTTTCTGCTCTTATTGGATCTTCAAAGCCTAAAAGTCCTAAAAACTCAAATGTAAAATCGTGAGCTGATTTTGGGAGGGGATTTTGGGGAAAATAAGCTTTGGCAATAGCAATGATTCTAAGTCCTGCGGATGCCCAAAAATTAACATGAGATTTTAATTTCATAACCTCATCCGGTGCGAGATGGCACAAGTCGAAAATTGCTTCCGGTGCACCTTTGGCAGCGGCAATGATTTTGTAATCAGTTTGGGTTTGCCATACCCGAGTCATCGCCAATAGTTTATCTTCTATAGGATAATCGGAGATAAGTTTATTTGTTCGGTAAATCTTTTCAACTTCAAGTTTAAGACTTTGAGCACAGTTCCAAATAGCTTTTTCTATTGGATCAGTTGGGAAAATCGCACTGGCTAAAATAGCGCTTTCTAAAACAGTATAGAGTTCTTGATCTAATTTGGGGTATGCTTGGGCAAAGTCGTAGATTTTATTCTTAGTGATGATTTTTATAACTCTAAGTTCGTTTAATGTTAAAGTGCCGGTCTTGTCGACGCAGAGCACGGTAGTTGCTCCTAACATTTCTAACGCAGGAATTCGCCGGGTTAATACTTGCTTTTGAGCAATTCGATAAGCGCCAATTGCTAAAAAGACTGTAAGAATTACCGGAAGTTCTTCAGGCAAAATAGCCATCGCTAAAGTGATTCCCGCGACTATTCCCCCTAATAAATTATGGAGATTTAAATAATAAAGTAAAATAAAGATTGCAGAGATTATAAAACCACCAATCGCGAAAAGACGCACAAGCCGTTTTAATTCTACTTCAACATAGGTGGGTTCCGGCTTTATAGTGCTTAAAGTTTTACCAATCTTGCCCATCTCCGTATTTAGTCCAGTTGCAGTTACTTGGGCAATACCTTGACCGCGAACAACTAAAGTACCAGCATAGACTTTATTGGAAATTTTTTTATCAACAGCAAAAGATTCACCGGTAAGAAGTGACTCGTCGATTGCTAAGTTATTAGCAAAAATAAGTTGCGCATCAGCTGCTACCCGGTCTCCTTGATTGAGAAATATTATGTCACCGACGACTACTTCACGAGCAGGAATTCGTTCGATTTTTCCATCACGCATAACTAAAGCTCGAGGACTTGATAGACTTTTTAGAGTATCAAGAGTTTTTTCAGTCTTTTGCTGCTGGA
>JANXBB010000023.1 GCA_025061975.1 Caldifarciminota bacterium
CTGAGTTGGCTCATACCGTCTAAATGCCGCAACACGGTTAAAAGTCGTACCATCAAGCGAAACCTCCACAATAACACTCTCTTGAACCGTAGAATAACCCGGATCGTGCATCATATAAAACTTAAGAGTACACTGAGTCGGGCCTGTGGGTGTAACTGAAGTGTAAAGCCGTGCCTGACTTCCGCTTGATGCATACCAAGATGCATAACCAGCCATTCCCGCACCTTCGTATGGAGTGCATGTTGGATAGGACCCTGTTGTATACCGCTGCCAGTTATAGGTCCCATTAATAATTACCGCTTGCCAACCGGATGGTGGGAATGTTTCGTCATTAAAGTCAGCATAGGCTAGAAAGTTCCCAATAATAGTTGTTCTTGTCATCCGGTTGTTATCAGGATTTTGGTCGCCGGTAAGTAATGTCCGCACAATTACAGTAACATTTTCTGCTGTTGACGGCGTCCAGGAAGCAAAGGTAATAAGTGCAGTATCGCCGGATGCCAAAGCTGGAGCGGTTTGAGTGTTGGTATAACGCACTGCACCGCCGGCGCCAATAATGGAACATACCACTGAGAAACTAGAAACACTTCCCGTACCGTAATTCTTAACTCGAGCTCGAGGAACCATTGGGGTATTGACCATATGTGAACCGCCCGGTGAATGAATTGCATCCACCCCAACATCTGTAGCATATGTTTGATCATCGAGCATTTCATGCACTGTAAGATACGCTGTGCCACTATAACCAACTGGGAAATAAATCTTACCCGCAGGATCAGTCCCTAAGCCGTAAACATTAGAACGGGCTGTAGGCATATTGGGAAGCTGAGTCCATGTATTAGTGGCAGGATCGAATTTATAAGCAAGATTTGAAACACCACTGGCAAGATTTCCACCCATTATGTATAAGAACCCTTGGCAAGTTCCGGAATTGGCACGATAAACTGCACTTCCCGGCATTGAAGGACCGGTTGTCCATGTAATTTGAGTTGGATCTGCCGGGTTAATTGTCCCGATTTGTACAATATTACTGCCTGCACCTGAAACATAACCGGTAGCCATTATGATTTTGTTACCAACAATTCCACAACCGGGAGTCCCCATTGCAGTAGGCATTGGAGTTGCTGTTGACCATACACCGGTAACTCGATTTAACACATAGACATTGGCAGTAGGTGGCGAACCAGTTGACCAGTTTCCCCCACCACAAACATAGATCCAGGTATCACGATAAACAGCAGCACCAAAGTCGTGATTTCCAACAGGCATTGAAGGACCGGTTGTCCACGTATTAGTTACCGGGTCGTAAATTTCAACAACATTAAGTCCGGTTCCAAATGTTACACATCCCCCAATAACATAGATTTTACCCCCTGCAACAACCGCTCGGCCAATACCTCGAGCAGTGGGCATTGGTGCTTTTTGAATCCAAGTATCAAGTACTGTATTATATTCCCAGCATTCATTAGTATAAGCGCCTCCGGAAACCGTGGGTCCGCCAAAAACGTAATATTTTTTAACTCCACCAACCTCAACTACCGGAGAAACCATACAATGCGCTCTGGTTGTAGGAAATGGTCGTTTAGTAAACCACGTTGGATCTATTGGTCCTTGAGTCTCTTGAGGTACTATTATTGTCCCAGGCGCATAATCCGGAGAAACTTCGGCAAACGCCATGGTTGCAATTATTATTATGGTTGTTATTACTAGTAGTTTTTGCATAAATGTGACCTCCTTATTTTTTGTTTTTATTAAATCAGGGTTATTATTAAATAACCCCGATCTTTAATTAATAATGCACCAACTCGCATTTTGTTTGCTATAATATAACAAATTTAAAAAATATGTCAAGAGGAATTTTTATATCACTAAATTTTTGTTATTATTAATAAAATTTTGAAGCATCATATGCTGTGAAATCTTCAATATTAATTTTCACTAAGGGCTGCGTGCAGATAAAATCTAAAAGACCATCAATATCCAAAGTCCGATAATGTTCTTCGATTTGAACTTCTTTAGGCAAATATCTAAAAAATGCTCCGGATCCCAAATTGTCTTCGAGCCGGAAAATGTTTTTGCCAATAACTTCTCGGATAGTTTCTTTTGCAGGAACAGGAAAACAATCTAATTGAGGCCTATTATTAAATACAAATATTACCCCTTCAACATCCAATACTTTTAATCCTTCGTTTTCTAAAGCCTGCTTAAGTATAAAACTATAAAGTGCACCAAACATATGAATAAGATATAGGTGATTGTTTTCAACAAAATAAGGAAAGCCAGCTTGAGAAAGATTGGGGAAAATTTTTTTAATAACCAATGGAATCATTTGGTAATGATATCCTAAAGCTCCGGTTCCTTCGAAAATTTTAGTCGTACCCAAGAGATCTTTAAGATACCGCACAAAAACTTTGTGTTCTTTCTCCTCAACTTTAATGATCTCATATGCCTTGCCGCCTAAGATAAATCGTTCGCTTAAATAAAAAACTTGTCCTAAAAATCTCCCACTCTCTCCATCATAAACTGAATATGCACCAAAGCTTTTTTCTTGGATATTAGAGTGAATTTTACCATATGAAAGCTTTTTTTCTAATTTTTCTGTAAGAAAATATATCCCGCGTTTTACTTCCTTTAAATATCCTTTAGCCACAACAAAGTCAAAAATTTTTGATTTTATCGCAAATTCTTTATCACTAAGATAATTACGAGTAATATTATTAAATGCTTCAGCAGTTAAACCAACTCGACGCCGTTGATAGGCATAAGAAAAAATCTGCTGAGGCAACACTGCAAGCGATGGATAATACGGACGAGTGTAAA
>JANXBB010000125.1 GCA_025061975.1 Caldifarciminota bacterium
GGATTAACTTTATTTCCGAATTCATCAGTAAAATCCCAGATTAGTTCAGTAGTGCGAATATTTCTAAACGTTTTAATGATTTTACCCTGACTATCGTAAATTTTTAGACTAACACCCGGTAAATTATTTTGGCCCCATACGAATCGTACATTGTTACATACCGGGTTTGAGAAAACCATTATTTCGTTACCTGTAGTGCTCGTGTATGAATCTTTAATACCCAATGGATAAATGGTCATCTCGCGTGCATTGTAAACTTCTTTTGTTCCGTCGTTTTGAACAAATGCTACAATTGCACATTGTCTTGAACGCCAAGCCTGAGGAATAGTATAATTATAGCTACGGAGCAAATATTCTCCAGGATTAAGAGTTATTTGTTCACCGGTAGCACCATTAGGAAACATTCCTAGCACTATTTCGTATAAATGAGTTTGTCCTTGCCATGCATAAGCTGTTTCTTTGCCCACCACAGCAAATCTTAAATTACCGGTAATACTTGTTGCTGCGATATTAGTAACTCGAGTAAGAACTATACCGGTTCCGGTTTGAAGATTATAACCTGTATTTGTAAGAATAATATCCACTAAAGGCGGTACTGCTCGTCGGGCATCAAACAGATCACGGTAATTAACTGGTTGAGTATTAGAACCTCCAATTCTCGTTAATACCCCATCGAATTTTACATGCGGTATTCCACTTACTCCATAATAAGTAGCTCTAGTATTGCATTCAGGAACTGTAAAGGGATCACTTAAATGATAAGCTAAAACTGTAAGCGAATCTCGCACTTGATTTCGTAGATTTCGTAAACCCATTTGTGCTCCGGGACAATATTGACACCAAGTACCAGTAAACTGTTCAGCCAATACAGTTCTTTGTGCCGCGTAAACCAGATTAAAAACATATAAAAAGACAATCAAGATAATCAATATCAATCTATGCATTATTACCCCCCATCAGTTTGGGCATTTTTATAAAATCGAACTATATAACATTAACTTAGAATAATAACTTAGAAATATTATCTTGTCAAGAAAATATTAAAAATTCTCCGCAGATTAGAAGGAAGTTTTTTCAAAAAATAATTATAATGCTAGGTTGTTATACTTGTATTGACGAATCGCAGTTATCAAATTATAATTAAATCAAAATGAAATTATCTGTAATTATTCCGGTATATAACGAGCGAGCTTCAATAGTGGATATTATAAATAAAATAAAGAAAGTCCCAGTTAATAAAGAAATTATTGTTGTTGATGATGCTTCAACTGATGGAACACAAGAAATTTTACGAACAATTTCTGATATCAAACTAGTTGTTCATTCGATAAATCAGGGTAAAGGATGCGCAGTCCGCAGCGGGCTTAAAGTTGCCGAGGGAGATATTATAATTATTCAAGATGCTGATTTAGAATATAATCCATTAGATTATTTAAAACTTTTAAGAGCTTTTAATAACAATAAAATTGGAGCTGTTTATGGTTCACGTTTTAAAGGAAAAAGTAAATT
>JANXBB010000203.1 GCA_025061975.1 Caldifarciminota bacterium
ACTTGATGAAGTTGAGACTGTCACTTTTTATGGCAATTCGTTCTATTACGAGCGTGGCATAACGTTTCTTGATGGACTTATTAAAACTGCTCAAAATAATCCACTATTGAAAAATGTTAACCTACAGATGCTTCACAACCAAGTTCGTCCTACACCATATATTTATAAAGACAGTTACGTATTGTTAGTCTTGGCAAGCACACCGGAACAAACGACGATGCGATTCAAGGACGTAGTTGATTATCATTTAGAGCTTAAGCCACTCACCGAAGAACATTTAACAAACTGTTTTGAAGCCTTAATAGAATATTATAAGATCGCTTTTCCACAAATCGAAATTCTCCCCACTACAAAAAAGCAGATTCTCATTAATGGATTAAAACAACAAAAATTTGGCGTCCGGTATTTTCTTAAATATGTTGTGGAAAGTCTAGATACTTTAAGATTAAATCGCACTGTTAAGCGCGCATAAAATTATCCGTAGATGAACGACCAATTTAAAACACTTCTGCCAAAAACTTACTTTTCGTTTTTAGGGCGATTCTCTACATTGACTGAAGTTCAAAAAAACACTATTCCCGAAATATTGCAAAATAAAGATGTATTAGTAATATCACCATCAGCATCTGGAAAAACCGAAGCTGTAGTAGCACCGATGGTTGAGCAAGCATTAACCGAAGGCCGCACCGGACTAAAAATTCTTTATATTTCGCCTACTCGTGCACTTGTTAATGATCTTTATCGGCGGCTTGTCGAACCAATAAATTGTTTAGAGTTATCTATTGAGCGAAAAACTGGTGATCATCCTAAAATTTTCGAAAAAGCTCTTCCTTATATTCTCTTAACAACGCCGGAATCTTTTGATTCACTTCTTTGTCGGCACCCCAAAATTTTTCTTGATCTCCGCGGAGTAATTTTAGATGAACTTCATCTTCTTCATGGTACACCTCGAGGTGATCAATTAAGGATTTTACTTGAAAGACTACGTCGAATTTTAGACGGGCGGCAAATAATTTATGCAGCGCTTTCGGCAACAATTGATGATTTTAAGATTGCGGATTATTATTTTCCGGATCCTAAAAAAATAAGCATAATTTGTGTGCCTGAAAAAAGAATAATTGATTATAAACTGATTCCGGTTCAACAGGGATTTATAACTCAGCTTATAAACGAATTTATTGCGAAAGGTTTTCGAAAAATTTTATGGTTTTTTAATGCGCGAAGTTTAGCGGAAGAGTTCCTTTTAAAACTTAAAAAAATTGCGCCCCCATATCCGGTATTAATACACCATTCGTCACTTTCAAAAAAAGAACGAGAGTCAATTGAGCAATTTATGAATACTTCGCCTAAAGCAATTCTTTGTGCAACATCTACTTTGGAATTAGGTATTGATATCGGCGATATTGATTGTGTGGTTCAATATCGACCGCCGCCTAATATTAGTTCGCTATTGCAACGTATTGGACGAGGAAATCGTCGAAATCAAGAACGACTTTATTCGATCGGAATTTATACTTCTGTATTAGATCGAAAAATCTTTGAGGTTTTCTTTGAATGTGCTCGGGAAGGA
>JANXBB010000224.1 GCA_025061975.1 Caldifarciminota bacterium
CTCCCAAAAAGAACTTTCATTTTTTTCTCCTCTTAGTATATTTTAAGATTTTGTTAGCCAAAGTAAAGAAACTTATCTGCGTCTTGGTTTGAAACGAGTGCAAATTTTTATATTTTCTAATGTCTTGATCAGTAAAATCTAAACGAATAATTTTCTTCTTGGTAAGATTTTTTAAATTGTAACTACCGTTTTTAAGAGTGATAAATGCTTCTTCATTATTAGGGAAAATTATATGGAGAGCAATATCAGCTGTGGTGTGAGAAGTTTTAATATTAAGTATATCGTTTTCAATTGTCCATGAAGCTTCATTAAATATCTTTAATCGTTTTATCCACCAGTAATAGTACTCTGTTAAAGTTGTTAGCCAAATATTCGGTAAACCTTTAGCTTTGTGGAGGATTTCATAGAGAACTTCATAAAACTGAGTGACTCGATTTGGATGATCATAGATAATCATTGGTTCACGTTTAATTAACTGGGTTATGAAATAATTAAAATAATAACTCACACAATTTTGAGGAGAAATTCCAGCATGAAGGAGTCGACCAATGCAAATCGGGTGTACAGGGATTTGTAGTACACAGGATAAGGTATTATTGATAATTGGATAAAATGGTAAATCGTCATATGCTAAACTAAATTCAGAGGAGTATTTAATATTATTATCTTCGAGCGCTCGTTGTAGATTTTTATTCCAAAATCCGTATGGTGAAGCGAATCCGATAGGATTGATTCCAAAAGATTCTAAAATTTGTTTTGCTTGAAAAATATTTTTATAGTTTCTTTCATAGTCAGGGTAAACTTTATGTTCATAACAGTGAATTTGAAAATCTTTCGGAATTTGTGGTAAATCGAAAAGATATTGAGTATGGATAAAATAAGTAAACTTAAGTTCGGTTTTATTTTCAAGTTCAAACGTTCGCTCAATACTATCTTTTCCACTAAAATCAGTATCAATTCGAACGGCAAAGATACTTTGGTATTGTTGGGGATAATACCAAAGATGAATGTAAGGTCGATTTAGTTTTTGGTAAAGCCAACGAATTGAATTTATTATTAGTGTCCGTAATGCGCCCTTATTTATTGCTGCAACGATTTCATTAGGATATCTTTTTGTTAAATCCGATAAAAAGGGCTTTCGAAAAGAACGACAATCAGTAACAGCTTCAGCAATATTAAATGGTAGAGCAACAATTAAACCATTTTCATATTCAGTAGCGAATATTTGATTTTTATTGATATATCCCGGTAATTCTAATTCAATACCTAAAATATTGGAAAATATCTCCGTATGATCATTTACAAGATAAGAGATTTTCTTTTTACGGAATTTGCCGGGTATTAATTTCAATAAATTTTTAGCATCTATTAAAATTGCACCACGGTTTTTAAGTAAGGTTTTGACTATGTTTAATTCCGAAGATGAGAGTTCTCGATTGATAATTATTGGGTCTGAATATTGTGCCGGAAGTTCATTTAGCACTTCATACTTAATTCCTTCCTGATTTAATATTTGTAATATTCCGAGTTCATATTGTAAGATTCCTAAATTCATACAGTTTCTTGTAGCAACAAATCTTTTTTTGTTATACCTTTAATTAGAATTAAAATTACCAGATAAA
>JANXBB010000252.1 GCA_025061975.1 Caldifarciminota bacterium
GCTTTTACCTGACTTGTAAAATAAAAGGTCTTACCGGAACTCAAGGGGTAATTATTCCCGCTGCAAATATTAACGATTTAGTTTTGAGCGACGAAATTATTGAAAGTGTAAATCAAAACAGATTCCACATTTACGCAATAAACACAATTGAGGAAGGAATTGAAATTCTCACAGGTGTACCGGCGGGTGTTAAAGACCAAGATGGTAATTATCCCAAAGGGACGGTTAATTATTTAGTTAACGAAAAATTAAAAAAATTTGCGGCGATTTTGCAAAATTATTATGGTAAAGAAGCTGCTGATCAAGTTTAATTTGAAACTTTGCGCACAATCTTAGCTACTTTACTGCCAGTTTTTGTTAAACGGTTGTTCACGAATTTAGCAATTCCCAATGCTAATATAAATCCTATACTTCCAAAAATAAATGAAAACAAATCGCGTTGTAAAACTATTCCTAAAACTACCCCAGCAGTTAACAAAATTACCGGCAACAAGAAAATTAAAAAAACAGAAAGAAAATGATATTTTGGACTAATCTCAACAATTACATCATCTCCTTCATTTATGGGGATTGTAACCGGCAACTCAATTGTTCTTTGATTTTTAGCATTCCAATTACAAATATTGGCGTTGGCGCAATTGCCACATTTGCTGCTTGGCGATATTAGTATCGTGGCTTTTTTCTCTGACAGTTTAATTACTTTCCCTTTTTCTATCATTTTCAAATAAATTTTAAGCTAGCGGAGGAGATATCCTTTGACCTCGCGCTTTGCCCGGAGTATTGTCAAACACTTCCACAACATGATACACAACAGTAATTGACTGACGCGGAGACCGGGAATGAAAATAATCATGTACTGTATTTACGAAATCAACTATTGACCGCTCATATTGAGATAGGGTTGGATCATTAGGATGAATTAATTGAGCAATTGCTTTTATTTCAAATGAAGGTATATCTAAAAAAACTATTGCTACTCTGGGATCGGTCATTTGATTGATAAAAGTGTGTGTTTCAAAATCCGGGGTTGAATAAAGCTCTAACGACACTTGCTTTGTCTGATCAAAGATTTCATCGGCACAATTATAAAGATTTTCAAGAATCGCAAGTTTCTTTATAAAATCGTCGTTAATCGTTGATTTTAAAAGACCCAGTACATTTTCAAGTTTGTCTTTTTTGGGCAAAAAACCCATTCCTTTTACAGCACAATTTATCGAAAACTGGGTATCATAACGTAGTCCTCCACAAGTTGCGACTATTCCGTTATGAGAACCGGCAAGCGATAAAGCTTCACTACTTTTTATCC
>JANXBB010000266.1 GCA_025061975.1 Caldifarciminota bacterium
AACCAGCTATCACCCGGTTTGGTAAGCCTTTCACTCCCACCCACAGCTCATCCGAGGGTATTGCAAGACCCACCGGTTCGGACCTCCCTCCGGTGTTACCCGGAGTTCATCCTGGCCATGGGTAGCTCACCGGGCTTCGGGTCTATCGCTGCGAACTTAACGCCCTATTCGGACTCGCTTTCGCTCCGGCTCCTCTCCTTAAGGAGATTAGCCTCGCTCGCAACGATAACTCGTCAGATCATTATGCAAAAGGCACGCAGTCACCCCCACCATCAAACCTTGCGGAAAGATGGTGGAAGCTCCTGCTGATTGTAAGCATATGGTTTCAGGTTCTATTTCACTCCCCGCCAGGGGTTCTTTTCACCTTTCCCTCACGGTACTTGTGCACTATCGGTCAACCGCGAGTATTTAGCCTTAGCAGATGGTCCTGCCGGATTCCCACAGAGTTCCTCGTGCTCCGTGGTACTTGGGGACTTAGTCTAAGGAGGGCCTTTTGGTTTCGCCTACTGGACTCTCACCATCTATGGTATGCCGTTCCAGGACATTTCGGCTACCAAAAAGCCTTTGTAACTCCTCCCACTCCGAGCAGCTGTGGACGACTAAGCCCCACTACCCCGCCGATGCAACGCCTGCTCGCTTTAACGCATCGGTCGGTTTGGGCTGTTCCCCGTTCGCTCGCCGCTACTAAGGGAATCGATTTTTCTTTCTTTTCCTCCGCTTACTGAGATGTTTCACTTCAGCGGGTTTGCCTCCTTGGAGATAACTCCAAGGATGTGCGGAGTTCATCCGCACGGGTTTCCCCATTCGGAGATCGCCGGGTCAACGGTTGTGTGCACCTCACCGGCGCTTATCGCAGCTTACCACGTCCTTCATCGCCTGCGGTTGCCAAGGCATCCACCATATGCTCTTAGTAGCTTATGAAGTGCCTGCCACTTCATTATTGTCCAAATTGTCAAAGAACTCTTATTTTACCTCAAAGTAGAGGTAATTAAAATTATATAAATTTTTAGAGATTTGTCAAGAGTTTATTTTTCCCTGCCGTAAAATTTCTCATTTACGGCCTATTAAGGGAATTTTCAAACAGCCGTTTAACTATAATTATTATAGCTCAATTTTAAGATTTGTCAAGAGTTTTTAACTTGATTTTATTTTGTATTATAAATATAATTATTTTGATGACTTTTATAAACTCATCGACACCGCTCGCAGAACGGATGAGACCACAAAGTCTTGAAGATTTCGTGGGTCAAAAACATCTTTTAGATAAAGGCAAACCTTTGCGAACTATGATTGAAAAAGGCGAACTTCACTCAATGATTCTTTGGGGACCGCCAGGCTCCGGTAAAACAACACTTGCATATCTGATTGCAAAGTATACAAAAGCAAATTTCGTTTCATTCAGTGCGGTCACGTCCGGTGTTGCTGATATTCGCAAAGTAATAAGCGATGCTCAGCAATATCAGAAAATGTTTAATCAAAGCACAGTACTTTTTGTCGACGAGATCCATCGATTCAACAAAGCCCAGCAAGATGCTTTTTTGCCTTATGTTGAGCAAGGAAAAATTATTCTTATTGGAGCAACTACTGAAAATCCTTCATTTGAAGTCACAAGTCCATTACTTTCGCGGTGTCGGGTTTATGTCTTAAATCAATTGACGCCAGATGAAATTGCACTAATTATTAAACGAGCAATATCGGCTCCTCAGGGGCTAAAGGATTTTAATGTTATAATTTCTAAGCAAGCAATAAATTATATTATAAACCTTTCTCAAGGCGATGCTCGAGTTGCACTTAATCTATTAGAATTAGCAACCAAAGCTACTGAACCCGATAAAACCAATCGGCGCCGAATATTAATAAAAACTATCGAAGAAATTGCTTTACGTAAAATTCTTCTTTATGACAAGTCCGGTGAAGAACATTATAACTTAATATCAGCACTTCACAAATCACTCCGTGATTCTGATGTCGACGCCGCACTTTATTGGCTTGCTCGCATGATCGAATCTGGTGAAGATCCCTTATATATTGCTCGACGGCTGGTACGTTTTGCAGTTGAAGATATTGGAGATGCTAATTATTTAGCATTAGTTATTGCAATTGCCGCTAAAGAGGCTGTGGAATTTATCGGCCGTCCTGAAGGCGACTTAGCGTTAGCACAAGCTGTAGTGTATTTAGCTCAAGCGCCTAAAAGTAATCGAATATATAAAGCCTACGAGCTTGCTCGAAAAGATGCATTAGAAAGTCTCACCGAACCGGTGCCATTGCATCTGAGAAATCCGGTAACAAAGTTAATGAAAGATTTAGGATACGGCAAAGGATATAAATATGCGCATGACTTTCCAAATGCTAAAGTGAATCAAGAACATTTTCCTCCATCCTTAAAAGGACGAAAGTATTATTACCCGTATCCTAAAAAGAAAGTTAATTAAGCCAATTAATACCGGGAATATTTAAGGAATCCTTCGGAAGATTCGTCACAATAACAAGGAGATAATTATCGGGGAAAAGATATTTCTGTGCTGTAGAGTTTATTTGGTCAACCGACAAAGCTTTGATTTTCTCTTTGAACTTATCCCAAAAATCAAGTTCTCGCCCGTAAAGTTCGAGATCTTGAAGAAAATTAACGCGCTCACGCATGCTATCAAAATTAAATGGGAAGTTCCCCAAATAAAAAGTTTGAGCGCGACTAAGTTCTTGTTTGGTTATTCCAAATCGCGTGAGTTTTTTGATTTCTTCTACAATATAATTAATTGCCCGAACCGGATCTGAAGTTTGAGTTGTTGCTATAAAAACTCCGCCGTAGCGCCAACGATAAAATCCCGAACGCACATCATAAGCAAGACCGGCACTTTCACGAACCCGATTGCCAATTCGTGACACTAAAGGCGAACCCCCTAAAATAAAATTCATCACGCGCACCGCAATAAGATCTTTAGAGCTCTCCGGAATTCCATAAAATCCTAAAAACACATAAGACTGATTAAGTTCGGGTTTAGTAATAATATAACCTCGCGGACTCTCAGCAAAAGGGCCGGGATTAATCTGGGCAATCGGTAAAGCTTTGTTCCCCTTAGAAAGAGATTTAAAATGTTCATTAAGTTTTCCTAAAAGTTCTTTGTGGTCAAAATCACCTGCAACTACTAAGAAACTATTATTTAAAGTATAATACTTATGGTAAAACTCTTGTACATCTTTTGATGTAATTGTCCTTATCGCTTGTGTATCACCTAAGACATCGTGTGCGTAGGGATGATCTTTAAGAAGTAGCTCAAAAAACTTTTTATTGCCGATATCATAAGGATAGTCTAAAGCCTCTTTTATTTCTAAAATAGTCTGCGTTTTAAGCTTTTCAAGCTCGATTTCCGAAAACAACGGGTTTTGTAATATATCGGCTAAAATCGCCAAAACTTTATCAGTATCCTTACTTAAAAATCGCAAATGTAAATATCCGATATCTTTAGTCACCCCTTCATATAAAGTTGCTCCAAGAAATTCTAACTCTGAAGTAATCGCATAAGCTTCTCGGGATTTTGTTCCTCGGGTAAGCATTTTATTAGTAAGATTAGCAAGCCCCTCTTTTCCTTTAGGATCATAAGCACTTCCGGCATAACAAACCCAGCGCAATTCAATGAACGGCAGCTGATGTGTCTTGTAAGTTAAAACCACAAGACCACAAGGGAGGGTATCACGAGTAATTGGCAAACTATAAATTATATTAAAAACCGTACTTGTTAAAAGTAACCATTTAAATACTTTCATTTTTGTGCTTCCTCAGGTAAAAGTTTGGCAATTGTTCGGTTTTTGGGAATAAAGTATTTTCTTATAATATTACGCACATCATCTTTTGTTACAT
>JANXBB010000220.1 GCA_025061975.1 Caldifarciminota bacterium
TTCTTTATCTTCAAGCAACTTATATCCGAAACGAATACAGTCATCGCAAATTGCAACCTTAGGGCCATAAATTAAAGCCCGAACTGATGATTCCGGTCGGTTACAAAACGAGCATCGTGAGGGTTTTATACGGGGCATTATCTTTTTACGATTACTTCGTCAATAATTCCGTATGCTTTTGCTTCTTCGGCTGACATAAAATAATTACGGTCGGTATCGGCTAAAATTTTTTCGACCGTTTGTCCGGTATGTTTTGCTAATAGTTCTGAGAGCTGACGTTTAAGTTTTGAAATTTCTCGAGCATGAATTTCAATATCCGTCGCTTGTCCGGAAAGACCTGAGATCTCCGGTTGGTGAATCATAATTCGCGCGTGGGGTAGTGCAAATCGTTTCCCTTTTTCGCCACTAGCTAACAGTAAAGCAGCAAGGCTTGCTGCCATTCCCATGCAGATGGTTGAAACTTTAGGACGGATATATTGAATTGTATCATAAATTGCAAGCCCTGATGAAACAACACCGCCCGGCGAATTTATGTATAGCGAGATATCTTTTTCAGGATCCTCAGCTTCTAGAAACAATAATTGCGCAATAACTAAATTAGCCACGTTATCATCAATTGGCATGCCGATAAAAATAATTCGTTCTTTTAATAATCGCGAATAAATGTCATAGGCACGTTCACCACGGCCAGTTTGTTCAATAACTATTGGAATGTACATCGCTTTACCTCCATTATGTTATTTGAGCATTTTCTACAAGCCAATTTAAGGTTTTTTTTCTAATTAAACGCATTATAAACACTGGATTTGATTTTAACATTGATGCTTTAGATTGGTCAAATCCTAATTGGACGAGATTATTAATTTCTTGGTTAATTTCTTCTTCAGTGGGTAATAGATTTTCTTTTTGGGCAATGCGATTAATAATAATTTCGAATTTGGCACGGTCCTGAGCATGTTTAAATAATTTCTCTCGGGCTTCTTTAGAATCTTTAATTCGGTATTCAGAAAAGATTTCTTGAAAAGCACTCTCAAGATAACTTTGAGGAACTTCAAAATCGTGGATATCGACCAGATAACGATAAATTTGATTTTTAAGCTCTTCGTCAATCATTGCTTCTCGATCACGCTTTATTTCCTCATTGACATAGATGCGCAGGTCCGCTAAATCTTTAAAACCTAAGTCTTGAGCAAATTTATCGTCAATTTCCGGTAAAATCCGTTCTTTAATATCACGAATATAAAACTTGATGTCTACTGTGCGGTTAGCCAAAGAAGAATCGGGATAATTTTCTGGAAAGGTTACCGTAACTTGTTTCTCCGAGTTAGCCACAACACCGATTAACGCATTATTGATTTCCGAAAGATTTTTGTCACTTCCTAGTTCAATAAGCACTCCATTTTGTTTTTCGCCCACAGTTTTGCCGTTTTCAGTAATTTCATAGTCTAAAAGGATAAAATCACCATTTTGAGCCGGACGTTGTAAAGACCGATATGTTGCGCATTTTTCTTGGAGATATTTAATCCGCCTTTCAAATTCATTGTCAAAGCAATCCAGTTCAGGTTTTTTTACTTTTATTCCTCGGTACTCTTTTAATTCAAATTCCGGAATAACTTCAAAACTTAGTACAAACTTTAAGGTTTTGTCGTCAGCTAAATTATAGTCAATAATTTTTCCTTGGGTTATTGGTTTTAAGTTATAGGTTTTAACGATATCGTTGTAGATTTCATCAAAAAGATCCTCTAAAGCCATTGCTTCAAAAGTTGCACCGAATCGCCTTTGGAGTATAGGTCGAGGTACTTTTCCCGGTCTAAAACCCGGAATTGAAGCTGTT
Organism: Caldifarciminota bacterium; assembly: GCA_025061975.1. Taxonomy (GTDB): domain Bacteria; phylum Hydrothermota; class Tepidihabitantia; order Tepidihabitantales; family CAIPLT01; genus JANXBB01. The sequence continues at coordinate 1,835 of JANXBB010000220.1, forward strand.
TTTGCATATGAAGATGTTACCTCTTCAATTTTTTTAATTACACGTTCGGGTTCTACTGTTATTTCAATTTCTTTAAGCCACGGTTTTGTTTCTTTAAATTTAATATCCATTTTATAACTCCATTTAATAAATTTTGCGAGGAGGGGGAGTTGAACCCCCACGGAGATTTCCACTGGATCCTAAATCCAGCGCGTCTGCCAATTCCGCCATCCTCGCGTTTAATGTAGTATAAATTGATAATTATTAAATGTCAAGGAGCGCCCTATAAAAGATTAATGAGTTATAACTAATTATCAGACGGAGCTTTAGAACGGTTAAAAATAGTTGCAAAGTCATATTCGCATTTAAAATAATATTCAGGCATCTTTTTTCTGTTAATGAGCCAGGCAGTACCAATTGTAAAGTTTAAAGGAATTTCATAAAACCATAGTGTTCTTATTGTTAATTCGCCCCCGATACTTCTTACAGTTTTATCAGTTCTGAGGAGGTCTTTTAATGAATTAGATTCCTTGCCTAAATCGCAGAACAGATTACCGGAAATGTTTTTAAAAAATATTGGACTTAAACCGACGCCCCGTTCAATCCAGATAATCGGGAAGCGATATTCCAGACTTAAATTGATTCCATAGTGCATATTGAATGTGTCTGTGCTTCCTCGGATATTGATTACTTCGGAATTTCCATAAGGATAAAGAGCTTGTCCCCATAAATAAGCAAAGATAAATTTGCCTACAAAAACATGATGCCTTAATGGTAAATTTATGAATTTTTTGTAACTACCAATTAATTGTGTCTGAGTTATAGCGCTTTTCCATAATTTATTACGAGATTTTATACACAAACTAAAAGCTCTGCCGTGCTCAGGACTTATTGAATAAGCATAAGTTTTAGCATTA
>JANXBB010000111.1 GCA_025061975.1 Caldifarciminota bacterium
TTCTTTGCGCCACACACCACCGGTGCCATTAAAGTTTATGAAAAATCCGTTGTCAGCACGCAGTTTTTGTTCCATATAGAAATGACCATCTAATGCTACTGCTTGCCCTAATGTTAAAAATGAATAGTTTTTATTGATATGACCCCACCGAGTTTGAACTGCGGCAACTTTAGGATTTTGATAGAAATAAGGTAGAGTATATTTTAAAAATCGCCGAGGGACAATAAAATCAGCATCAAAAATTGCCACAAATTCACCTTGAGCCTGTGCTAAACCGTTCTGAAGCGCACCGGCTTTATATCCGTGTCGATTATCCCGATGAATAAGTTTAATGTTATAACCCCGTTCGCGGTACTCATCAACAATTCTGCTTACAAGTGCTGTAGTCTCATCAGTTGAGTCGTCAAGCACTTGGATTTCAAGCCGTTCTTTAGGATAGTCTAACGCACAAACTGATTTTATAATTCGTTCGGCAACATATTTTTCGTTATACAAAGGAATCTGAACTGTTACAAACGGATATTTGCGAATCCTTTTGACTCGTTTTTTGTGCCCGTTTTTTCGGCTGCGAAGTTCTTTTATATAATAGTATAACATCAGATAAGCATGGCTCGAATAAAAAGCAAGCCCGCTTACACATAAAAAGTAGAAAGCAAGAATAAAAGTCTTAAGCATAAATTTAGTCGCTCTTTTTAAACAACTTTATGTTTAATTCGCCCCGTAACATTTTATTTGTTACAAGCGCTTTGAAAATTTTTCGTTCAACATTACTTATATTCGTAAAGATATTAATTTTACTTGAAAAATCAGCTTTGTCAATAGTTGTCTCTCCGATATACTCATCATCTAAATACCATTGGAGATAGCTTGAAGTTATACGTTTAAAAAAATCAACTGTTTTAGAGACCGCCTCAGATTGAAAAACAATTTCAATATCGTTGTCTGTTAAGTTAACCTCTTTAATATCAGAAGCTTGCAAATAAAGCGTCTCGGGCTTTGTTTCTTTTAGCCCTAAAACATAAAGCATTCCTTTTTGAGTTAACAGTCTTCGGATTGTTCGCTCATCAAGAAATTTTGATGACTCAAACTCAAGCACAAGCCCAACAACTTTTAGCCATCTTCGTTGGGATCGGATTTTTATCGCGCTTTCAAATTCCCTAAAACGTCCGTTAATTATTGACGCATATTCTCGATAATTAACTCCTTTTTCGGGAGCTAAAAATTTTACTTCCGCTTTCCAATCATAAAAAACTGGAAATTCTATATCTCGGGCTTTGTTATAATCAAAAAGTTCAATCTTAAATTGCACTGTTTTTGTCTCATCAGCCGCATAGATTTTTTCAACTCGGAGCGTCTTTTTATCAATTATCATTATTGCTTTAAATTTACGGCTAAAGGTTGGATCAAGAAATGCTAAATTGGGCCAAAAACTATAATAATATTTTTTGTCATTATAAACAATGTTTAAAACTTTTTCGAACCCATAATCTTTTAGCGCCTCTCGGCTTATCGGATAAAACTTGCTATTCCCCACAGTTCGTTCAATAATTGTTAAAAGATTATTTTCGTCAGTTCGGCTTACACGTTGATACTTATTAGTCTTAAAATTAACCTCATACTGATATTCGCCCCGAGCCCTAACAAAGATTTTACTTGTGCGCCTGTTAACTACCAGTCTTCCCCGCCGCTCTTCTTTATTAGGCAAAATCACCTTCCCGTTAAAATCTCCTTGGATGTTGTTCGGTTGATCACTCTGAAATGAGTATCGGTAACAAAAAGAATAGCTCTTTTTAAGATTATCAAGTGCTCGGTAGGGAATTGATTCTACCGAAATCTCAAAGGTTTCTTTTAGAGATCTTTGAGGTTCAAATTTTCGAATTGTATAGCAGGATAGCGTTAATAATATAAACAATCCAACTGTCCAGGTCTTCATGAGATATCTCTTTAAAAGTCTGTTCCTAAACTTAAATACCACTTCCATCCAGGATTGTTAGTTTCTGAGAGGGGTTTAGCAAAATCCAGTTTTAATAGAAAATAAGAGATCTGGACTCTAAGACCGAATCCCGCGCCAATTTTTAGATCTTTAAACCCTTCGCCACTTTTGTAAACTACAAAGGGCGTGCGATATGCACAACCTAAATCTAAAAATGTAACGCCGCGAATATTTGATAACTCTAATGGAATGGGAAAAGCTAATTTTAATTTATCAATAAACGGATGACGTAATTCTAAATTAGCAAATCCTAAAATATTACTCGGCTGGTCCTGAAATTCATAATATTCATAACCTCGTACTATCTCACCACCAATTGAATAATTTTCTCGGTCGTTTCCCAAACTAATCAAGTTAAAAAGTCTTGTGGCAAATATATAACGCGGGGTAATTCGGGTATAATTTCTTAAATCAAAATAGCTAGTATAGAATCGCCGCGCTGAAGGAGGTAAAGCTTGATAGCTTTCAATTCGCAATCTAACACCTTGATATGGTCCCCAATCATTCCATATGGTATTGTCATAGACAAACGCTTCATCAATTAAAACAATTGGCTCTTTATAGCTCTCATCCGGATACCAATAATTACCAATACGCTGGTAGGTTTCATTATAGCTAAAATAATTAATATTACCGAGTTCGACTCGACTAAATTTATCAAATGGATAAGACAAAAATACTCCGAAACCCCGATTACGTCGCAGATGGACGTAACTTCCTGAGATTACCGGATACTCAAAGTATTGAAAAAATGCTAATGCCCAATCGGTTCGTCTTGGAAGATACCAGTAATTAAAAAGAAATTCGGAATTATTTATATTTTGATAAAGATCGGTAGTTAAATAAAACTGATGGTTACCTAATATATCACTAAGACTTATTGTGAGCTGACCACTAAATCCACTACCCGTAGAATAAGATGCCTGTCCAACCGCATAATCTGATGTGAGATTAAACCGATAAGGAGTAATTTTTTCACTCTCAATACCGGTAGGTTCAAACTCGTAATATTTTTTTAAACTCAGCATGTAGTTACTTGAAATTTCTGGAATAGTTTTAAGAGGTTCATTAATTAACCCAATATTCCAGCCGAGATTTTGTAAATAGCTGAATACAAGTTTAGTACCTGCAGTATCTAAGGAAAAATATTGAATATTACCAACAAAGTCGGTTCGGGCAACTACTTTATTTTGTTCGGTTGAATAAAGATATATGTTATTTGCCGAGTCTGAGGCGCCAAATATTAAATATTTTCCATCAGGAGATAAAACCGGTCTAAAATAAGTATTAGCCGGAAGATTAGGAAATTCTTTTATTTTAGGTGCGGTGCTGTAGATGTGATTCGGGTTTGTAACTGCTCCGGCAATATCAAGCTCAAAAATCCGATACGCGCCAACTTGCCAATTTAATTCTCGGGGGCGGTCTGAAACAAAAATAATCTTTTTGCCATCAGGACTAAAACTCGGATCACGATCGTCGTAATAATCGTAAGTCAGACGTAGAAGACTTCCTTGATTAATTTCTGTAAGATAAATATCGGAGTAACCATTTTTTATGCCGACAAACACAATTTTGTGCCCATCCGGTGAAACCTGAGGGCTGTTTAATGCGTCCAAGGGAAACCTCAAGCGCCTTATTACTTTTCCTGATGGATATTTAACTATTACAAGCTCATCTTTGCCCTGACTTTTAGTTACAACAACTAATGCCTTCTCGTCAGGAAACCAAGCTAGCGCTGGTTTTAATAAAGAAAATGCTTCAAATCCCCCGCTGCGTTCGCCTTTGAGCAATCGTTTCAATATTCGGCCATCAATTGCTGAAATCACATAAACATCGCTGTAACCGCTGCGATCGGATACCATAGCTACCTTTAAGCCCGATGGAGAAATTACCGGAAATGCATTGTAGGACGAATTGTCTTTTTTGTGATCAACAAGAACTTGCGCAATTCTTGAAAAGTTATCACGTTTGGTTATTTGCGGATAATATTTTATCTTCAGGTATTCCTCTAATTGCTCCGAAAACTCCCCGATTTCCATGCCAAAACAAGTTTTAAATGTTTGATTCAAGTTCTTTTTAGTGCGGAGCACCTGCATAAAATCAAAAACTTTCTTGCGGTCGTATTTCTCACTTACATAATCAAAAAATGCTTGGCCTAACCGATAATTAATATAACCCATCTCATCAGTTAACCGCTCTAAAGGAATATAACGGTTATGTAAAATAAGATCGCACAGATATGTCTCGTGTTCAATATTATAAACTCCTTCATTGGAAAGGAACTCCGAAAATCCTTCCATTATCCATAACGGTAGGTTGAAGTCCGAAAACGAAGTCAAAAGATTGAGAAGCCGCGCTCGATAAAACATTTCAAACTCAAAAATATGTGTGATCTCATGTTCGATAACGCGTCGAAAATTTTCATAGGAACCATCAAAGGGCACCACTATGCGATTTTTAAATAGTTCTGAAAATCCGCCAACAGCTTCTTCAATAATATCTAATATGATATTAGTTTGAGCAAATTGATTATGAGAATTATAAATCACTAAAGGAATTTTAGTTTTAATTGAAAATCCTAAGTCTGTTGAGAGTTTTTTATAAAATTCTTCTGCATAGCGACTTGCAAACTCTAGCAATATCTCGCCACCTTCTGTAAAATAAATAGTAAAATGCTCAGTCTCATAAGTTTTAAATGAAAAATCCTCATACTGTACTTTGTTTTTACTAAAATAATACTGTGCTTCAAGTAATGAAATGCAAAGCGCTAGCAGTATTATAACAAAATATTTGCCTCTCATGGGGAATCTTTATTTTATCGGCTCACCAATTAACCGATACACACCGCGCCAGTAAAGTAACATTTTTTCCGGTTTATAATCCACAGCTACTTTGGCTTTCAATACCTCGCCAACAAACCACGTGCGATCGCCAATTGGAAATTCTTCAACAACTTTGCATTCGATATTTACCGGGCATTCTCTAATACTTGCTGCACTTACCTCAAGTGATTTTTCTTTATTAAGTCCGGTCGCGTTTAAATTTTCATAATCTCATCCAAATTTTGTGCCACAAAAAATTAAACCATGAAGTAATTAATCAGTTGT
>JANXBB010000124.1 GCA_025061975.1 Caldifarciminota bacterium
TTTAATTTGTCAAAGCTAGAATTTTGTAATAACTCCCCAAATTCCGAATAAGTTAATTTTTTAAAATGTTTATAAAACAAATAGTCATGCGAAGTATCATTTGTCACTAATATTACGGATTCGGAAATATAGCGTTGTAAACTAAGCCTTAAAAATGGTGCTATAAAGTTCATGTATAACCACAAAACAACAAAAACATTCCAGATATAATAACTTTTATTGAAATTTTTTGCAAAAATATCTATAACACAAATTGTTAAAATAGTAAATAAAAAAATACTCTGAGTTTTTAGGTTAAATCCAAAATGCGGTTTTAAAACATTTGAATATTCTCCGAAAATATAACTCCAAAAACCAATTGCCCCTAAAATAATTATCGCATCAATTAATATATTTACCAAAGATTTCGAATCGGTTTTAAAAACCCCAACACTCCCTATACAAATAAAAAATAAAATAACAGCTTCTATAATATAATATGTACGTCTCATCTAAGCTATTTCATATCTTTTTATTATACTGTATTTTGATATTTTTATACTATAAGCTGAGCCTTCTTTAACAAAAGATTAAATTCGAAATCAACAGTTTTCTGGATTTGTTCAATGTCTTTTTCTTGAAGGTGACTGAATCGCCCCTGAAGCTTTAAGTATTCTCGCACTGGTATTGGCTTTTCCGGTACAATATTTATTGTGTACTTAACCCCATTTTCACACTCATATAATGGAAAAATATTTGTTAACACTGCTAAACGACATATAGTAATCATCAACTCTGGAGCCATCTTCCAGCCTGTTGGACATGGAGCAAAAATATGAATAAACTTAGTCCCTTTTATTTGTTGTGCTTTGCGAAACTTATTAATCAAGTCATCAGGATAAGCCAAAGTCGCAGTAGCTACATAGGGTATTCGATGGGAAATCATAATTTCACTTATATTCTTTTTAGGCTCTCCTTTAGGATTACCAACAGGAGTTGTAGTAGTCCACGCACCTTTTGGAGTTGCCGATGATCTTTGTATGCCAGTATTCATGTAGGCTTCATTATCATAGCACGCATAAATAATATCGTCATTTCTTTCAGCTACCCCGGATAACGATTGAATGCCAATGTCAAGTGTACCTCCATCGCCAGCCCAAGCTAAAACAGTAATATCTTTTTTACCCTGAATTTCTAATGCCGCTTTTATACCCGAAGCTGCGACGGCTGCAGTCTCAAACGCAGTATGATAAACCGGAACATGAAGCGAATGCATAGGAAACGGGCCATCGATAATCGTCCAACAACAAGCCGGAATAACTACAATAGTTTTTTCGCCTAACGCCTTAAGTACTAGCCTCATTGCAAGTGCTCCTCCACAACCCGGACAAGCAACATGTCCTGGAAACATGTATTCTTTTTCAGGTATCGTAAAATTTCTACTCTCCATTTTTATGTTCATAATCTAACTCCCCGATAAATCACCGGTTCAGCCGGTGTTTCTTCTTTATAAGTATATTCAATAATTTCTCGAATATCCTTAGGTGTAACATCACGACCACCCAATCCGATAATAAACGAATATACCGGTGGCGAAGCTGGAAGCCCATATAAAACAGATTTTATTTCTTGCGCAAAAATTCCCCCATGACCAAATGAAATGTTACGATCGATGACACAAACTTTCTGAGCCCGATATAGAATGTCTCGCAAAATCTCCCGTGGAGTGGGCCGAAACACTCGGTATTTCAACAGTCCTACTTTCCGCCCTTCGTCTCGCATTTCGTCAATTACTAACCGCGCCGTAGAAGTAATTGTTCCTGAGGTTACGAGAATTACTTTAGCGTCGTCACAACGATAGGGCTCTACTAATCCATATTGGCGACCAAAGTGTTTTTTATATTCTTCGTCTATTTCTTTGATTACTGCAAGCGCTTCGGTATGCGCTTTTTGAATTTTATACCTAAGTTCAAAATAGTGATCCGGATTTGTAAGTCCACCATAGGCGCGTGGGTTATTAACGTCTAATTTGGTCTTCAAGTTATACGGAGGTAAAAACTCATCAACTTGTTCTTGATCGGGAATATCGACCGGCTCAGATGTGTGTGATAACACAAAAGCATCGAGTATTAACATAACAGGCAATAACACTCGTTCAGCGATCTTAAAAGCTTGAATTGTAGTATCTAAAACTTCTTGATTCGACTCACAATATATCTGAATCCAGCCTACATCTCGTTGGGCAAGTGAATCATTCTGATCAGTCCATACTGACCAACCCGGCCCCATCGCACGGTTAATATTAGCCATCACTACCGGTGTCCGAGCTCCCACAGCCCAATGAAGCATTTCGTGCATTAATGCCAAACCATGAGCCGAGGTCGCTGTAAACGCTCTAGCGCCACTTGCCGATGCCGCGATACATGCAGCCATTGCCGAGTGTTCAGATTCAACTTTAATAAACTTAGCATTTAATTTCCCACTAGCACAAAATTCTGAAAGAAGCTCAACAACCTGAGTCTGTGGAGTTATTGGATAAGCAGCGATTACTTGTGCTCGCGCTAGTTTTACACCATAACTAACAGCATGATTACCAGTGACAACTTTTTTCATATTTACTACTCCTTACTGTTATCTTCTATTATCTGACTGTCTTCTATCATTGTTATTGCTTTCCGGGGGCACTCGTAAGCACATACACCACATCCTTTGCAGAAATCATAGTCTATTTCATATTCATAGTTATCCCTAATCACTGCAAGATCCGGGCAGAAAACATAGCAGTTATCACACTTATTACATACACCGCATGAAAAGCACCGTTCTGCTTCCTTAATTGATTCGTTCTCAGAAAACCCTAAATGGATCTCTTTAAAACTTCCCTTTCGCGCTGATAAAGAAAGTTCTTTAGCCTTTGTTTGGGGCTGATGTGAAAAATAGCTTAAATTTAGATCTGAAATTTTCACAATATACGGACTAAAAACTTGAACATCGTTTTTATTCATAATATTCATCGCAGCCTTTCGGCCCATTGCAATCGCTTCTGTTACTGTTTTAGGCCCGCTTACGCAGTCTCCAATCGCATAAACTCTATCTAAATTAGTTTGGCCGTCCTCACCGGCTGCAATACCCCAAGAGGTCTTTTCAAGTTCATCGGGAATAATACTTAAGTCCACTTGTTCGCCGATTGCGGTAATTATCGTATCGCAATTTATAATATAGTTAGAATTTGGAATCGGAACCGGCGCTCTTCTACCCGAAGCATCAGGTTTACCCAATTTCATTTTCACCACCTCAAGTCCAACAACTTTTCCTTTTTTGTTTGTAACTACTTTAACTGGAGCTACTAAAAATTCGATTTTTATCCCTTCCTTCTCGCAGTCACTTACTTCTTGAGGATTAGCAGGCATTTCATTTCGACTGCGCCGATATAAAATTACTGGTTTTCTTTTTAACCGTAATGCAACCCGAGCAGCATCGATTGCCGTATTGCCGCCACCAATTATCAAAACCCTCTTTCCCAACTTAGGCTTTCGTCCACTGTTTACTTGAGCTAAAAACTCTAACCCGGACAAAACCCCTATTGCATCATCTCCCGGAACCCCTAAAGCTCGATTTTTGTGAGCACCGTAAGCGATTATCACATAATCAAACTTTTCTTTAAGCATCGACAAAGTAATATCTTTACCTAGACTCACCCCGGTCTGAAAATTAACCCCGAGCAGTTTTAATCTATTTATTTCATTATCTAATATTTTTTTAGGCAATCGATACGCGGGAATTCCATAGCGCAGTAATCCACCTAATTTAGCTTGTCTTTCATAAACTGTAACCGTATGGCCTTCACACGCTAAATAAAAAGCTGCAGTCATTCCTGCCGGACCCGACCCTATAATCGCAATTTTTAATTTTTGCTGAGAGCCTTTAGACTTTTCAGCACTTTGTTTGCGCAACTCTTTTACTGATACTTGTTTAAGCCCCCAATCACCAATATAGCGCTCAATATTATGAATCGATAGTGTCTCATCGTAGTCTTTTCGATTGCATTCTAATTCACAGGGATGATAACATACCCTACCAGTAATTGCAGGAAAGGGGTTGTTTTCAATAATTGTAAAATAAGCCTCTTTTATCATTCCGCGTTTTAAATAGTCACAGTAAATGGGGATTTTCTCGTGTACTGGACAACGATAACTACATGGTGGGGTTTTATTTTCATAAACCGGTCTAAAGGTCCGCCATGAACCAGTTCGATTAAGCAAAGTACTAGTCATCGAAATTGCCCATTCGGGGTAATCAGATTCTTTATTTAAATTTGGAAGATCAACTTTGTATTTCTCTAACCATTTCATAAGCTTCCTTTGTAGCTTCAATGTTTTCATCAATTTTTAATGGTACATATTCTTTAATCCCATCAATAACTTGCTCTAAAGTGACATAATTAGTAATGCGAACAAATGCTCCAAGAATTGCTGTGTTTACTATTGGTGCTGTTTTTGGCCCCAGACGATATTTTATCGCAATTTTAGTAGCATCAACGGTTGCTAATCGATAATTTTTAAACTCAGGATGTAGTTGAAGTGTCTTGTGAATATCCAAATTATCAGGATAGTTTAATAAGATCCAACCATTAGGCTTTAGCCCTTGAGTAATATTTACAGTCCGAACAAGCATCGGATCAAGAACTACAATATCATCTGGAGTATAAACTTTACATCGAAGTAAGATCGGTTTAGTATCAAATCGTAAAAATGCCTGCACGGGTGCGCCACGTCGTTCAACTCCAAATTCCGGAAAAGTTTGAACATATTTACCTTCGGCAAAAAGAGCTGTGGCCAAGATTTCTGAAGCAATAACTGCTCCTTGACCACCTCGTCCATGAAACCTAATTTCTTTCATATTCCCTACTCTTTCCTACCATTTTAAAATCATTGCGGCCCAGGTAAATCCTGCCCCAAAAGCCGCAAATAGTATATAATTATTATCCTTTATTTTACCTTCGTAATAAGCATCGTGTAATGCTACCGGTATTGTAGCTGCAGACATGTTGCCATATTTATGGATTACAAGATAAGTCTTCTCTAAAGGAATATTGGTTCGTTTTATCGTTGCATCAATAATTCGATAATTTGCCTGATGAGGAATAAACAGATCAATCTCACTGCTAGAAAGATTAGCATCAGCTAATACCTGAAGTGTCGCATTCTCCATTTCCCGAACTGCATTTTTAAAAACCTCATTTCCTACCATATGAACCGTATGAAGCTTTTTTTCAACTGTTTCTTTGCTTGCAGGCATTCTCGTACCCCCTGCAGGTTGATAAAGAAGTTCAGCTAATGTTCCATCCGAACCCCAGTTAGATGCAACAATTCCTCGTTCTTCGTCGGTTGGGACAACAATACAAACACCGGCACCATCGCCAAACAGCACACAAGTTCTGCGGTCTTCCCAATTCACCACTTTAGACATCACCTCGGCTCCTGCAACAAGTACCTTTTTCGCTCTTTTCCCGTTAATTAAGTTTGCCGCAATCTCTAACGCATACAAAAATCCGCAACAACCGGCATTAACATCAAACGCTACCGGACCGGAAAGTCCTAACGCTTTCTCAACCCAACATGCAGTTGATGGATAAATTGTATCTGGTGTTGAAGTCCCGACTATTATCGTGTCAAGATCTGTTGGTTTAAGGTTGGCTTGCTTTAACGCCTCTTTGGCTGCAATTACGATCAAATCCGAAGTCGCAGTATCCGAATCGGCGATTCTCCGTTCCTTAATTCCTGTTCGTTCCGTAATCCATTCGTCGGAAGTGTCGACCATTTTTTCTAAATCAAAATTTGTTAATATTCGCTTTGGTAAACCAACGCCTAATCCAACAATTTTTAGTTTTTTCACAGTCTAATAATATAATCAATAAAGTCCATTTCGTCAAGGACAAAATAGTTTTTGTAATAGCTCCATATCCGTTATTACTAAAGCCGTAGATCAACGGTCATTTGCAAGGAAAAATCCTTGCCCACATCTACCGCAACCTTCAGTAACATTAACAGGAAGATAATTCTTATAATATCTTCGAATATTAAATGCTTGTCTAATCTCATATTGTGGATTAATATAAATAGATTTATTTGATCTAATATGAACTCGAAAACTTAAGCGAAGATATCCCCGGGACCGTATAGGATAGTGTGGTGCTCCTTTCAATAGAATTTTCATATATTATTATGATGCACAAAAAACTCCTTGAGGATAATTTTTCTTGGTATGAAACATTTAACCATGTTTGTTTTGTAGATTATATGTCTGTCTTATCAGGTATAATCTTTACTAAAATTTTTCTCGTCCGCGGCCCATCAAATTCACAAAGAAATACTCCTTGCCAAGTTCCTAATACAAGTGCACCATTTTCAACAAAAAGAATCTGGGAACTTCCAATAACCGAAGTTTTTATGTGAGCATCAGCATTTCCTTCAGTGTGTGCATAATGATAACTATGAGGAAAATATTTAGCAAGCATGGTCATAATATCTTCTTTAACGGTCGGATCGTAATTTTCATTAACTGTAATTGCGCAAGTTGTATGAGGACAAAAAAGCGCTAATAAGCCTGATTTTATTTTATCTTTCTTTATTAACTCCGAAAGTCTGTCGGAAATCTCAATCATTTCAGTTCTTTTGCTGCTTTTTACTTCAATTATGTGATACATATCTGTCCTCTCAAGCCAATTTAGCCTTAGATGTTCTTTTTATAAATAATAAAAGAATTGTATTAAAAATTAGCGCAATTGCCCCAATAATAAACAAAAGAGTCTTACGAGAAAGAAAATTAGAAAACTCTCCAATTAATAGCGCACTTACAGCAAACGAAACATGCAAAATCCACTCTCGACCAGAAAATATTCGCCCGCGGATTTCTGAAGGCACAATTTCTTGTAAAATTGTATCTTGAGCAATAAATATTGGCGAGACTAATAACCCTACGACAAATGCTAAAAATGCCACAAGCCAAAACTTACTTATAAAAGGTATCATAACAATTATTGCTGCAATAATTATTAAACTTATTGGCAATAAAGTATATTTGTTAATTCGATGTCCAATTATCCCATAACCAATCGAGCTTAAAACTAATCCCAAAGCACCAGTTGCAATTACTAAACTTACTCCTTTTGTCCCCCATCCAAGGCCCATTTTAATTGTCGGCGCTTGGATATAAGGAACCAAAAGAATAAACGTCCCAGCACCTAATAAAACAAGCACAATGATAGTGATAAAAACAAAAAGCACAAGTAAATTACTCTTAACAAATTTAACCGCAAAGTCGATTTCACCAAGAAATTTTTTAATTGCTGATTGAGCAACATTTATAATCTGGGCATCAGGTGTTGCAGTAGAAGGCTCTTTAATTGATTGAGAAATTTTATTGGAAAAAGAAGTCTTTGTCCAAATAAATACTAAAGCGAAAACCGAAATTATATAGGAAAGTCCATCCAAGTAAAATCCCGCTGCCCAACTGTATTTAATTCCAATTTTATGCCAAATCTGCCAGTCGACTACTAATCCCCCAATTAGCACACCTAAAAACGTAGCGACACGACCAATAAAGTTAATAAACGCATTAGCTGAAAGCAGTCGGCGCCGAGCAACTAAATTAGGAATTATTGACATTCTTGCAGTATTAAAAAATAATCCAAACAGAAACACCAAAAATGTTATAACGTATACCAATGTAAGGGAAGTAGTATTTAGAATGACCAAAGGAATTATTGAAACCAAAATTGCTCGACTAAGATCGCAAAAAATCAGTACTTTAAGCCGATTCCAACGATCAATAAATACACCTGCCAATGGACCTAAGGCTATAGTCGGTAATGTAATAATAATTGAAAGATAAGACAACGCGCGAGAATTTTGCCAACCTAATTTATCTGAAAAGTAAGCAATCATAGCTAAAAGTGCCATGTAATCGACTTTGTCACCAAAAAGAGACACCGCCTGAGAAAGGCTGAAAATCATAAAATTTTTAATCTTGAGCACCGAGAGAAATTCACTTCGAGAACCAGAAGGAGTGTAAGTTCTTAATTCGTTATTACTTGTATGCACGGAGTTATTAGACATTTAAGCCTAATATTTTTTGTATCGAACAATTAACTCATAATAATAATTCTCGACTTTATCGGTAATTTTTTCCCAGGAGTACAGTAACGCTTTCTCACGGGCCCTTTGTCCCATAATTTTACGTAGTTCAGTATTTTCTAAAATCATATTAATCTTCATAGCGATATCGTCAGGATCACGTGGACGTGCCAAAAATCCATTGACGCCATCTTCAAT
>JANXBB010000138.1 GCA_025061975.1 Caldifarciminota bacterium
TAATCTCATTTTCACATCCTTGACTGCCACACCAAAAGACTTTTATAAATCCCGGTTTTGCGATAAGTTTTTTGTTAAACTCATCAAGCGTAGATGCTAGTGATATTCGTTCCAATAAACTTTGTTTTGCGCTATCAAACAAATTTTTTTGAATCGCACTTAAAACATCACCGATCTTTTCTTTTAATTCACAAGCTTTAATAAATTTTTTTTCTGTACTATCACGAGGAACTAAAACAACTTGCTCTTTTTCGAGATCCTTGGGACCAATTTCAATCCGCAATGGAACACCGCGCATTTCCCATTCGTTAAATTTCCAGCCCGGAGTATACTCTCGCCGATCATCTAAATGGCAACGATAATGCTCGGCCAATTCAGCTAATATTGTCCGCGCATAATTTAATATTTTTTCGTCGTCGGCTCCGTATAAAATCGGAACAATTACAATTTGAATTGGTGCGACAACTGGAGGTAGCCGCAATCCTTTATCATCACCATGAGTCATTATCAATGCTCCAATTAATCTTGTGGTGCATCCCCAAGACGTTCCCCAAGGATATTTTTCAGTGTTATCCTTGTCTAAATATTTAATATCAAATGCTTTAGAGAAAAACTGACCTAAATTATGCGAAGTTCCTGCTTGTAGTGCTTGACCATCGGGCATTAGTGCTTCGATTGTATATGTGTGTAATGCGCCAGGAAATTTTTCGCTTTCTGGTTTTCGTCCGTAAATTAAAGGGATTGCAAGGTCGTTTTGAACAAAATCTACATAAACATGCAGCATCCTAAGTGCTTCAGTTTCAGCTTCTTCTAAAGTCGCATGAAGAGTATGCCCTTCTTGCCATAAAAACTCTGTAGTTCTTAAGAAAAGCCGTGTGGTCTTTTCCCAGCGTACAATGTTGCACCATTGATTAATCAATATTGGTAAATCCCGATAGGATTTAACCCATTTAGCATACATGCTACAGATAATCGCTTCTGAAGTAGGTCTAATTGCTAACCGCTCGGGCAACTCTTCGTCGCCACCGTGGGTGACCCAAGCAACCTGAGGCGAAAACCCTTTTACATGCTCAGCTTCTTTTTTAAGAAAACTTTCTGGAATAAATAATGGAAAATAAGCATTTTCATGACCGGTTTCTTTAAATCGTTTATCAAGCCGCTGTTGCATTAGTTCCCATAGTTTATAACCATATGGTCTTATTACCATACAGCCCCGGACTGGTGCATAATCAGCTAACTCAGCTTTAAGAATTACTGCAGTATACCATTCAGAAAAATTACTTGTTTTTGGCGGAATTTCTTTAACAAATTCTTTTTCTTTATTATTACCCATAGGTTTTTAATTTACTAATTATTTTGGCTTTGTCAAGAATTATTAATGTTTTTTTTAGCTTTACTTTGACGGGACGATAATAAATATCCATAAATAAAATCATCAATATCGCCATCCAAAACTCGTTCGACATCTTTAGTCTCATAATCCGTGCGATGGTCTTTAACTAATTGATAGGGAAAAAGAATATAGGATCTAATTTGATGCCCCCAGGCAATTTCAGTTTTGGCTTCTTCTAATTTTTCCAGTTTTTTATCTTGTTCTCGTTTATAATAGTCATAAAGTCGTGCGCGCAAAATCTTTAAGGCATTCTGCTTATTTTGGAATTGGGAACGTTCGTTTTGGCAAGAAACAACAATACCCGTCGGGATATGAGTTATCCGAACAGCTGAAGAAATTTTATTTACTGCCTGTCCCCCATGGCCACTGGCTCTAAATGTTTCTATTTTTAGATCATCGGGATTAATCGTAATTTCAATCTCTTCAATTTCCGGATAAACAAAAACCGAGGCAAATGAAGTATGCCGACGTTGATTAGCATCAAAAGGTGATATCCGTACCAAACGGTGCACGCCAATTTCAGCTTTTAGATGCCCGTATGCATTTTCGCCACTGACTTCAACGACTGCTTCTTTAATACCAGCTTCTTCAGCAGGTTGATATTCAAGCACTTTATATGAAAACTTCTTGCGCTGAAAATATTTAGTATACATTCTAAATAACATTTCCGCCCAATCACAAGATTCCACGCCCCCGGCCCCTGGATGAATAGTCAAAATTGCTTTTTTATTATCATCAGGACCACAGAAAAGACTTTGTTTTTCAAAATCAGCTAATTTGCGATTAAGCTCTTCAAGCTGAAGTCTCAAATCCTCTTCGCAGGAAGCATCATTAGAGAAAACTGATAAAATTTCTTCACTTTCTTTTATTCTATTTTCTAAATCAGTAAACGTCTGAATATAATTATTTAGAGAACTAATTTCACTAAGGATCTGTTTAGCTTTTGAAGGATCCCGCCAAAAATCTGATTGTTCGGATTGCTGAATTAGTTGAGATAGGCGTTTTTTCTTGCTATCAATTTCAAAGGAACTCCTGAATTTTTTTAAGTCGAGTTTTTAAATTTTCGAGCTCAGCTTGAAAGTCCGGCATAATTTTTAGGAATTATCCGTCGAAGTCTCAGATGTTTCAGAACTAGTTTTTTTACGCGTATAGCGTCTTTTATATTTTTCAACGCGTCCTGCAGTATCGATAATTTTCTGCTTGCCTGTAAAAAACGGGTGACATGAAGAGCAAATTTCAACATTAATCTTTGGCTTTGTTGACCGCGTTTTTATAACATTGCCACAACTACAACTGATTACACAATCAACATAATTAGGGTGGATTCCTTTTTTAATTAGTAACTCCTATTCACTCATTGATTCTAAAAACTCTAAATTATTTCTTGTGAGACGCATCTTGTCAATAATAAATTCCATCATCTCGACCGGACTTAACTCCGCAAGTAACTTTCTTATAATCCAGATTCGATTAAGCTCAAACTCCGAAAGCAAAAGTTCCTCTTTGCGGGTACCGGATTTTTGGAGATCAATTGCCGGAAAAAGTCTTCGGTCGGCCAGTCGGCGGTCAAGAACCAACTCCATATTACCAGTGCCTTTAAACTCTTCAAATATCACATCATCCATACGAGATCCGGTATCGATTAAAGCAGTAGCAATAATTGTAAGGCTCCCTCCTTCTTCGATATTTCGAGCAGCGCCAAAGAATTTTTTGGGTTTCTGTAATGCATTAGAATCAAGACCCCCTGAAAGTGTGCGTCCCGAATGGGGCACAACAAGATTATGAGCTCGAGCAAGACGCGTTATACTATCAAGCAAAATCACAACGTCGCGTTTATGTTCAACAAGCCGTTTTGCCTTTTCTAACACAATATCAGCAACTTCCACATGACGCTCGGGCACCTCATCAAATGTTGAGCTAATCACCTCAGCTTTTACCGAACGTTCCATATCCGTAACTTCTTCGGGGCGTTCATCAATCAAAAGAATTATCAAATAGATTTCCGGATGATTAGTTGTGATACTATTAGCAATCTTTTGAAGAAGAATTGTTTTTCCTGCTCGAGGTGGTGAAACAATCAATCCGCGTTGCCCTTTACCAATTGGCACAAAGAGATCAACAATTCGCATTGAAAAATCATTTTTATCTTTGTTGTCTTCAATTTCTAAACGAATACGTTCTTGGGGATAAAGCGGTGTCAGATCATCAAACGGAATTCGTTCCTCAAGCACGGATAGCGGATCATCGTTTACTTTTTCAATACGAAGCAATGCAAAATATCGTTCATCATTTTTCGGAGGTCGTGCCAGCCCAACAATTGTATCTCCGGTTTTAAGCATAAATTTCTTTATCTGCGACGGCGCTACATAAACATCATCCGAACTGGGAAGATAACTATAATCCGGGGAACGCAAAAATCCAAAGCCTTCGGGAAGGACCTCTAAGACACCAGTAACTTGAACCGGCGCTTCGGTTTTCTCTTTGGCTTCGGCTTCAAGAATTGCCATTACAAGTTCCTGTTTCTTTTTTGAGGTATAATTAGGAATATTTAAGCTTTTGGCAATTTCGTATAATTCTTGGAGCTTTTTCTTTTTTAATTGTTCCGCCTCCATTGTAACTCCTTCTTAGTTTTAAAAGTTTCCATGAGGTCTTAATTTAGCATGGGACTAACTTGTTATGTATAAAATAAGTATAACAATTTTAAAAGTTTTGTCAACTAATTTATTTAATTTATTCAATTTCTCTTCGTCCCTCAAGAGCTTCAGAAATTGTTGAAGAATCAGCTAAATCAAGATCGCTGCCAATCGGTAAACCTCGAGCAATTCGTGTCACTTTTATTCCCAAAGGTTTTATCAGCTTCACTAAATAATCAGCAGTAGCTTCACCCTCACGTGTCGGATTAGTTGCAATGATAATTTCCTGGTAGTTAGTTTTTTTAATCCGTTCTATCAATTCCTTGATATGCAAATCAGCCGGACCAATATTATTAATTGGTGAAAGTGCACCACCTAATACATGATATAGCCCACGATATTTACCACTCCGTTCAATTGATAACACATCCGAAGGATTTTCAACAACGCAAAGGATACCACGATCGCGTTCGGGATTAGAACAAATTGCACAAAGTTCTTCTTCAGTATAATTAAAACATTCTTTGCAAAATTTGAGCTTTCTTTTGGCTTCTAATATTGCCTGAGCCAGCTCTTCTACTTGTTCTTCTTTTAGTTTTGTTAGAATATAAAATGCAATCCGCTGTGCTGTCTTTTGCCCGATACTGGGAAGAAGTTGTAATTTATTGATTAAATTATCTAAAATTTTGACCATAATACCT
>JANXBB010000286.1 GCA_025061975.1 Caldifarciminota bacterium
GCTACTACTGGTTTACCCGAAGACATAGCTTCAAGAAGAATAATCCCAAAACTTTCGCGTCCTACAGAGGGCGCGCAAAAAATATCGCAACTTGCATAATATCGAGGTTTAACATCATTAGGAATAAGCCCTACAAACTGAATATTGTTTTTAATTTCGGGGGTAATATATTGTTGATAAGAATAACCCAGAAGACCTTTTCCAGCTACAATTAATAATGAATTAGGATTTTTTTTTACTACATTTCTAAAAGCTAATAGAAGATATTTCAATCCTTTACGAGGTTCAATTCGTCCCAAAAATAAAATCTTGGGGCGATTATCGTTATACTCCGGCAAAGGTTGAACATTGGGATTAAAAAAATTAGTATCAACACCGTTAGGAATTATACGGCATTCGGCCTTAGGATAC
Organism: Caldifarciminota bacterium; assembly: GCA_025061975.1. Lineage (GTDB taxonomy): Bacteria > Hydrothermota > Tepidihabitantia > Tepidihabitantales > CAIPLT01 > JANXBB01. The sequence continues at coordinate 412 of JANXBB010000286.1, forward strand.
ATATGCATGTTGGAAACGTAAGCCGGCTCGGAAACTGCGATACGACCGTGTAATTTACGTTGATAAGGCAAAAGAAGTTCATAAGCTAAAAGATATTTATAATCTTTCGGATGCTCGGCATGATAGGTGATAATATTAACTGCTCGAGAATGTCTCAAGGCTAAAATTGGCAAAGTCGGAGCTAAAGACCCGTGAATATGGACAATATCAAAATTTTCTTTACTAAAAAACTTCTCAATTTTATTAGAAAGTCTCCACCCAATTGGAATTTGAGCAAAAGATTTGTTAGCACTTATCAAAAGCCCTCGACCAATTCGATATACATATTCTTCGTTCGAATTTGGCGTGTCTAAATAAAAAAGCCGGCGCGAAAAATTTGTAGTAAGAATTTTAACCGTATGCCCACGTGCTCTTAAATTGCTCGAAAGATTAAATATATGCTCTGCAATCCCCCCTACATAAGGATAATAAGTATCCGAAACCATACAAATTCGCAGTCGTTTTTTCACAAGTTTTTTATTTAAAAGAAAACCAATTTAGCTTATTTATAACAGCTACTTACTAACTAACGAACACCACATTCCAATTTTTTGGCGTTTTGCTATTTGGTATACTCGATAGGCAGTCGTTAGATCCTGAATTCCCAAACCTGTTGAATCGAATATTGTAATTTCATCATCAGAAACTCGTCCTTTTTTCAAACCGGCAACTATTTCGCCGATTTCTGCATAAATGTGTTTCTGGCTAATTATCCCTTTGGATAAAGGTACGTTAATTTCTCCGGAGTGACTTGCTTGTTCCCAATCATCAATAACAATCTTGCTTATAAGTAAAAGTTCCGGATCGAGCTCTTGCTTACCCGGTGCATCAGCCCCAATTGCATTAATATGAGTACCTGGTTTTATCCAATCTTTCATTATAATTGGTTTACGAACCGGTGTTTGGGTAGACACAATATCGGCGTCGGCTACGCAATCTTTTAATGATTTGGCAATATAAAATTCAACCGATGAATACATGTTTTTATACTTTTTCGCAAACGCTTTACTAACACGTTCATTTATATCATAAATATTAACCTTTTTAATCGGACGAACTTGAAGAATTGCTTGAAGTTGTGTTTCTGCTTGTACTCCTGCGCCAATTAGAGCCAAAACAGTTGAATTTTTTCTTGCCAAATACTTGGTAGCTACTCCTCCAGCTGCACCGGTACGCATGTCGGTAATCCAAGTGCCATCTAAAATAGCAATAGGAAATCCGTTTTTAGGATTAATCAAAACAATTGTAGCCATAACACTAGGTAATCGATATTTTTTAGGATTATCAGGATGAACATTTACAACTTTAACTCCAGAAATATCCAGCTCAGGTAAATAAGAAGGCATTACTCGAATATCGCCATTGTATTTAGGATAGAAAAGGTACACTTTACAAGGCATCTCAGCTTTCTTTCGGCCTTTAGCTTCGAACGCTTGTTCAACAGCTTTAAGGGTATCTTCCATTGTCAAGAGTTCTTTGACCTCGTCTTTGTTAATAAACAATGTTTTCATTTTACCTCCATTTTGTTTAATAGATGGTTTTTGATACAACGTGTTTTTTTAATACTTTATCTGTATCTAACAAAAATTGGAACTCTTTAATTGGTTTATAGATACTTATGTCAACCAATTGTGTATCATCAATCGGGCCCATAATCACACCACACCAATTGTCAATATTCAAAATATCTAATTCGGCATTTACTTTATCAACGGTAAGTTTATCATATTCATTGAGAATATCTTTTAAAGTTGGGACAACTCCCATTTTAAGAAAATTTCGAGCGTTATGCCGCATCCGTAACGACGAATCCTCAGAACTCAGGGCTGTTAGTCCTTTTCGATAACTTACTGCCTTATCCATTTCTCTTTTAGTTATACCAAAATTTTTTAGTTTTTTCAACTCTTCTGTTATAAATCGCAAAACATCGCCCAAAGAATCTGAATTAGTAATGAAAAATATTCCCCAAATCCCGATATCTGAATATAATTCATAAAAACTACTTATATATGAAACCAAAGCTTTTTCTTCTTGAAGTAAGCTTACCAATCGTGAACTTCTACTTGCTCCAACTACATGATTTAAAATTGCTAATACATACCGTCGGGGGTCATTAAATGAAATTGTGTAACTGCCAATTATCCCATAAATTTGTTTTAAATCGTTTCTTTTAATTACTTTAATAAATCCATCAGAAATTCTAACCGGAGTTGACCAATGTTTTTGATAATCTTCATGTGCAAAATTATCAACATAGTTTGCTATACATCTTAACGCATCTGAAGATTCAATATTTCCCGCAATGGAAATACATATCCGCTTATTACTCCAATTGTGTATTAGCTGGGTTTCAAGGGCTGACTTAGTTAGATTTTCGATCGAGCTCAAACTCCCAGCAACAGGTAAACCTAATGAATTTTGGGGAAACATTTCTTTTAAAAAAAATTCAGATAATAATTCTTCAGGTTCATCAAATATTTCTGAAATTTCTTGTAATATTACTTTTTTTTCCAAATTAAAATCCTTCTCATCATATTTCCGTTTCTTAAACATTGAAATTATTATCGAAAAAACATCACTAAATTTTTCTTTGAGAAAAGACCCATATATTGCCATCTCTTCTTTTGAAGTATAACCATTTACAAATGCACCTAAATTTTCAAGAATCCGAGCGATATCATAAGCAGTTTTACCTTCGGCGCCTTTAAAAGTCATGTGCTCAATAAAATGAGTAATCCCGTTTATGGTTTCATCTTCATCACGACTACCGGTTTCAAATACAAATCCTAAAGTTAAATAACTTATCCAGGGCATTTCTTCTATAATCACTGTAACTCGCTGATTAATCTTTGTAACGTTAATTACCGAGCTGTTCATCTTTCGCTGGGCTCCACCCTTACAATAAGCTGGTTTGCTGATAATTCTCCGATTGCTTCATTGACTCTGATTAAGCTGACATTCTCTATTTCATTTATAATTTCAGAAACTGTTGGAATTCTATTAATAAGTAGCTTATTTCGGGCATTACGTAATGCCCGTGCTAATGGGTTATCAGTTCGTATCAATGTTTGTGATTTAACATAGTTTCGCGCCAAATCAAATTCATCTTTGGAAATCCCTTGCAATCGTAATTTATGTGTTTGTTCTAATACAATCTCAGTTACCGCTTCAGCAAGGTCAGGTTGTGTTATAAAATACACACCTAAAATTCCGATATCAGAATAAAAATCAGTAAAAGAAGAAATAGAATACGCTAGACCGCGTTTTTCGCGCACTTCATAATATAACCGAGAACTTGTACATCCTCCTAAAATCGTATTAGCAAATATAACAGGAAAATAGTATTCACTTTGGTATGGGCAGGTATACCAACCTATCACTGTATAACTCTGTTGCACACCTTTTTTTTTCACATTTACAAAGTTAGAGAGAGGTTTGAAAGTTGGAGTGTCTTTTTGAGTAGTATCATTATGATTTATTAACCCAAATAAATTAGATAAGAGATTTTTCATTTGCTCAGCTAATTTTAATACAAAATCAGGATCAATATTCCCCGTTATAGAGACACAAATTGGTGCATAAAGTAAACAATTACTGTAATAATTCCTAACCTCATCTAGTACAAGTTGTGTAATGCTGTCCATATCTCCAATAATCCGGTTACTTAATGGATGATTTGGAAACAAATTTTTGTAAAATACATTAAATAAATATTCTTCGGGATCGTCTTCTTCAGAAATAATTTCTTTTTCTGCTAATTTTTTTTCTTTCGTAAATTCTTCCTCTGTAAATTTTGGATAAAAAATGATTTCTTCAGTTAAACTCCAAACCTCATTAAATCTATCAACCAAATATCGTGAATAGATTCCTGATATTTCTTTTGCAACAAAAGAATCTAATTCTGCACCTAAACTATCAATATATTCCTGAATCTCTATAAAGGTTTTTTTAGTAGTTTGTCTGAACAATAATCCTAAAAGTAAATTTGTAATTCCTGCCTGCTGAGGTAATTCATTCCGACTTCCCTGTTTAAAAAGAATAACCAACGCCCCAGATGGTAATTCGGGCATTCTTTCAATGATTACAGAAAACTTACTAGATAACTCCACAAAGATAATTTCATTGTTACCCATAAGCTCCCCGCCAAAGTTTCGTTAAGGAACTCACACCTTGATTCTAATTAGCGACGTGTTTTATACGGTGGTGTCTCATTAGATTGCTCTGCTAATCGTTTTGAAAGGTTGATCCGCCCCATGTCGTCAATTCCTATTACTTTCACTCTTATTACATCTCCTACTTTTACTACATCGCTAACGTTTCTAATCCGATGTTTAGCAAGATGTGAAATATGTACTAACCCTTCTTTTCCTGGTAAAATTTCGACAAAAGCTCCAAAATTTGCAATGCGTTTTACGGTTCCAGTATAAATTTTACCAACTTGGACTTCCTCAACAATTTCCAAAATCATATCGCGTGCTTTTTGAAGCTGTTCATCAGTAGGCGCAGAAATAGTCACCTCGCCATCGTTATCTATGTCAATTGTGGCTCCAGTTTCATCAATAATTCTTCTTATTACCTTGCCACCAGGACCAATAATATCCCCAATTTTATCTTTCCTGACTTTAAATGCTGTAATCCTCGGTGCATATTGAGAAATACTACGTCGAGGTGCATCAATTGTTTTTGCCATAATATTTAAAATTTCTCGACGTACTATCGTAGCACGTTCCAAGGCTTCTTTCAAAATTTCTATTGGAACACCAGTAATTTTTAAATCTAACTGAACCGCAGTGATTCCTTCGGTTGTTCCGGCAACTTTAAAATCCATGTCCCCATAATGATCTTCGGCGCCGATAATATCATTCAATAAAACGTAATTGTCATTTTCCTTTACGAGTCCAATTGAAATACCTGCGACTGCGCGTTTAATTGGAACACCGGCATCCATTAAAGATAACGATGCACTACAAACTGTTGCCATAGATGAAGATCCATTAGATTCTAATATATCCGAGACCACTCGAATTGTATAAGGGAAACACTCCTCCGGGGGTAAAACGGCTTCTAAGGCTCGTTCAGCTAATGCTCCGTGTCCAATTTCTCGGCGACTTGGCCCTTTAAATGGTCTAACTTCGCCTGTAGAAAAACCCGGGAAGTTGTAATGTAGCATAAACGATTTAGTTTCTTGCCGTTCAAGGTCGTCAACGATTTGTTCATCGGACTTTGTGCCTAAAGTAGTAACAGCTAGGGCTTGAGTTTGACCACGAGTAAATAAAGCGGAACCATGAGTCCGAGGTAAAATTCCGATTGAACAGGTTATCGGTCGAATATCGCTAGGACTGCGCCCATCCAATCTTAAATTCTGTTCTAAAATCCGCCGCCGAACATCTTCACGAACAATCTCATCAACAATTGCTGCTACTATGCCTCGAGAATTTGGAAATTGTGCCGATACCATTTCATAAGCTTTATTTATAACTTCGTTTATCGCTCGAGCATGCTGTTGTTTTTCTTGGATATTATTAGCTTCAATCACTAATTCTTTTATTCTCTCTTTTATTATATTTTCAATCTGGCCCCAGGTTTCTTGAAATTCTTTAGGGTACCATTCTTCAATCTCTAATTTAGGCTTACCTACTGCTCCTGCTAATTCTTCTTGCAATTCAACAATTCTTTTAATCTCGTTGTGGGCGATTTTTAAGCCATAAATAAAATCATCATTGCTTATCTCGCGAGCACTTCCTTCAATCATTACAATAGAATCTTTGGTTCCGGCTACGATAAGATTCATTACCGAGCGATCTTGTTCAGTAAGGGTTGGATTAATTATAAAATTATTATCGATTTTAGCAACTCTTACGGCACCTACCGGTATTGTAAATGGAATCTCGGAAATCAAAAGTGCAGTAGATGCTCCTATTATCCCTAAAAAATCACCTTCGTTTTCTAAATCGCTTGAAAGAAGAGAGCCTACAATTTGAGTTTCAATACGATAGTTTTTAGGGAAAAGTGGCCTTAACGGCCGATCCATTAACCTGGAAACAAGAATTTCTTTGTCTCGGGGTTTCCCTTCACGTTTAAAAAAGCCCCCAGGGATTTTACCTGCTGCGTAAGTGGGTTCGCGATAATCAACGGTTAAAGGTAAAAAATTTTCTTCGCTTAGCGAATCCTTGTTATATACAGTACAAACTAAAACTACGGTGTCACCATAGCGAACTAAAACACTTCCTGCAGCTTGTCGAGCTAAAACCCCGGTTTCTAAAATTAGTCGCCGTTGGTTGACTTCAAGCTCAACTTTTTTCATAAGCCGCGTAAATTCAAACGCTCAACGATTTTCTGATAGCGATCCTTGTGGTATTTAAAAAGATAATTTAAATGGCGCCGCCGTTCATTAACCATCTTAATAAGGCCACGCCGCGAGTGTTTATCTTTGGGATGCGCCTTTAAATGCTCGGTAAGAATTTTAATTCTTTCAGTCAATAAAGCTATTTGAACTTCCGGGGAACCTGTATCTTTTTCATGAAGTCTAAATTCACTAATCAGTTTGCTTTTCTGTTCCTTCGTCATTACCATAAACGCCTCCGTATATTTTCCTAACTTTACTTAAAATCTTTGAATTGTCAATAGTATAGTAATGTGATATTATATATAAAAATTTTAAAATTTCAATACTATTTACATAGGAACTTTTCGAGCACGGATTTTAACAGTAGTACCGCAATTAATAAACCGGTCTCAAGAATCCAATTCTTGCTTTTTTAAACTTGACTTCCTTTAAAAATCAATTATAATATTTTTACGGACAGAGTCCGTTGCCGCCTTTTCTTTATTAAAATAAAAAATCTTATCAGGCGGAGTGAAATATGAGTAATAATCAATTAACACCGGAGTTAAAGGCTCTAATTAATAAAACCGTAACTGCCTGTGGCGTTGAAGTGTATGATTTGGAATTTAAAGGCCGTACTCTGCGGGTTTTTATCACATGCGAAGAGGGAGTAACAGTAGAAACCTGTGCTCGGGTCTCAGAAGCACTTTCGGAAGAATTAGATAAAGCCAATTTAATATTCGGACGGTATTTTTTGGAGGTTTCTTCGCCGGGAATTGAAAGACGGCTCCGACATCAAAGAGATTTTGAAGAAGTAATCGGGAAGATAATTTCGGTGCATACAAAAACGTCAAATTATGTGGGGAAACTCCAAGAAGTTTCACCTGATGGAATTATTATAGAAACGGCATCACCAAACAAAGAAGCAATTTCAAAGTCTATTAATTACGAAGATATCGTATTTGCTCAACTTAAAGTCTCTACTGATGAATTGTTTTCAAGTGATAAAAAGCAAAAAGGCATGGGTTCTAAAGAAAATATTGAGGAGGCTTAATGAATCAAAAAGAAATAACTACAATAATTACTCAAATTGCTCGTATTCGAAATGTTGATATTACGTATGTCGTAGAAACTTTAAAATTAGCAATTTTGGAAGGTTTAAAAAGGCGCTTCGGAAAAAATGTTAAAGCCGAAGTTGAATTTAAACCTGAAACCTCAGAGTTAAATGTCTATTTGCTAAAAAAAGTAGTTGATGAACCTAAAGACTCCCTAACTGAAATTAAATTAGACGAAGCATTAAAACTACAATCTGACGCACAGATAGGAATGACAATTAGGGTACCTCTTCCATTGTTGGAAATTGGGCGAAGTGCCATCCGTAAAGCATCGGATGAGCTTATGATCAAGTTGCGAGAAGCTGAACGCAGCAAATTGTTTGATGAATACAACCGAAAACGCGGAGAAATCGTTTCAGGAACAATTACTAAAATTAGCGAGGACGAAATCTCTGTTAATATCGGGCTGGTCGAAGCAATTCTATTAAACCGTGATCAACTTAAAACGGATCACTATCGTATCGGGGGAGCGATTAAAGCGTTAATATACCGTGTTGAAAAAACACCAATTGGCCCACGTATTTACCTGTCCCGAGCCCACAACGACTTTTTAAAAAAACTTCTTTATCAAGAAATACCAGAAATCCGTGAAGGAATTGTGGAAATAAAAGCTATTGCTAGAATTCCCGGTATCCGAGCTAAAGTTGCTGTAGTGTCGAATGACGATAAAGTAGATCCGGTGGGTGCATGTGTTGGTTATCGAAAATCACGAATACAAACTATTATCAAAGAACTCTCCGGTGAAAAGATTGATATTGTTCTTTACGCAAAAGATATCCCCACATTTATTAGTCGCGCATTGGCCCCAGCGTCGATCAAAGAGATATTTAAAGAAAACGACAAATACTTTGTAATAGTTCCTGATGAAGATCTTTCAGTAGCAATTGGTAAAAAAGGCCAAAACGTTACGCTTGCTAGTAGACTTGTGGGCGTCGAGTTAGAAGTACTTAAGGCTTCATCATACGAAGATCGACTTTTAACGAACAAAGGTAAAACAGTAAAAATAAAAGATTTAAACTTAGATCGCGACGTAATTGCAAAGTTTAACGATGCTGAAATCTTCACCGCTTTTGATGTTTTATCCGTGCCCACAGAACAACTTGCTGAACGAACCAATTATGCACCGGAAAAAATTGAAGAGATTAAACAAACGATAAAAGAAGCTTTATGGAAGAAATAAAAGAACCAAATAAAGATCGTGTAAACTCTGAAGGCAAGCCGGGTAAGGATAAAATTGTTTCGTCGCAAAAAATACCAGTTAAAGGTAGCGAAAAAAACAAAGGATTAAAAGTTTTTGTTGCTGCTAAATATCTAAATCTTTCTTGTGAGGCATTTGTAAGTATTTTAAAAGAATTAGGATATCCTCCGCGGGGGTTTACTGCTCACATTACTCAAGAAGAATTTGAGAAAGTAAAAGCTCGTGTTAAACAGGAAAAATCAGTAGTAAAAGAATCGTTTAAAAAGAAAACTCAAACAGCCACTTTAGACACACCTTCCCAACCTAAAACTATTCCTGGGCAAAAGTTATCTACTTCTAAAATAATTTCTCCTCCA
>JANXBB010000294.1 GCA_025061975.1 Caldifarciminota bacterium
TTTAATTGCTCCAAAATTATTCTTAATTAGTTTTATATTAGGTTATTGGCTTACAAATTTTTTAGGAATTTTTTTAATGTACTATGGAACAACTAAAATTCTCAATCTCAATTGTATCGCAATTAAAAATACATTAATTAAAAATTTACTAATCTCTGTAATTTACACCGCCTTAATTGTAATTCTTGTAAAACTCGTTAAAATTCCTCAAAAGCTTTTTTAGTCACCAACTACATATCTTAAAAATTCTTTGCTATCTTCAGATATCGGCTCTGTTTCCATTAATTTCCGATACCAATACCGAGAGTTTTCAAGATCGCCCTTTTTTTCATAAGCAAAGCCTAAAAATATTAATGCCAGCCGATAATTGGGATCTAATGAATAGGCAGTCTTAAAACATCTTATTGCTGATGCTAATTTGTTGAGTCTTAAATAAGTGCAGCCTAATTTTACATATAATGCTGGATTATTAGAATCAAGCGCTAAAGCTTTCTTAAAATCAGCTAACGCGTTGTGCCATTCTTTACGATTGTAATAGGCAACTCCGCGTAAAATATAGCTTTCGGAATTATTGGGGTTTAACTCAATAGCTCGATTTAGATCATTAATTGCCATTTTAAACTGTTTTATTTCTAAAAACGCTCGTGCCCGATTCTGATATACAAGTTCTGAACCCACTTTATGTCTGAGCACCTTACCAAAGTCTTTTAAAGCATCATGCCAATTTCTTCTCTGCATATAAACAACGCCGCGTGCTTCATAATAATCAGGGTTTTCCGGATCTAATTTTATTGCCTGAGTAAAATCTGAAAGTGCTTCATCAAATTTTCTTTCACGATAATAAACAAGTCCCCGATAGTAATAAGCTTCAGGATTGAACGGATTGCATCTTACAGCACAAGTAAAATCGCTAAAAGCTTCCGATGGTTTATTCTGTGCTAAATGTAATCGACCACGAAAAAGATAGCCCTCAGCAAAATTCCGATTTAGTTTAATTGCTTTATTAAAATCTAATAAAGCATCGCTGAGTTTACCTAATTGAAAATATATCTGACCGCGATAAAGATAAGCTTCATAATCTTGGGGATCAAGCTGTATTGCCTTTTCAATATCCCGCAACGCATTTTTGAAATCCGCTTTTTCAGCATAAGTAATCGCTCGGTTGTAGTAAAATACCGATTCATTAGGTCTTAATGAAATGGCACGAGTAAAATCATCAAGTGCATTGTCATAGCGGTGAAGCATCGCATAAGCAATACCTCGGTCATTATAAAATACTGCTTCATTGGGATTTAATCTAATTGCTTTTGTAAAATCAATTATTCCCCGTTTTATCTTGCCGGTTTGCAAATATGCATTACCGCGATAAAAATAAAGAAAAGTATGAACCGGATTAGATTTTATTGCTTTAGTAAATTCTTTTATCGCCCGATTAAAATCTCGGTGTTTATAATACTCATATCCCTGACAACTGCATTGTGTTTTTCTGGAAACTTCTGGACCGTGAATTTTAAATTTCATGACTCCTTCTTTCCAAAACAGTCGGGGCAACAAAACCCTATTGTCCCGTTTATGAATCATTGAATATCCGGAACGTGAAAATTACACATCATTAAAGAATTATACATAATTTAATTATACTTTGTCAAGAGAAAAATGCAATATTTTCTAGAAATTTAATATCCCATCCCCCACTACGGTTTAGTGGACATATAAATGCTTCAAAGGGAGTTTCTATGCTTAAACCTATCTTTTAAAATAAACGATAAGCTTAATTTATACAGTAAAATAGATTTAAAAGGCTAAATAAACCTAAAAGCTTTAAGATTGTTCACGCATAAACTCGTGGAACGAATTTTCGCACTATTTTTACTTCTTGTAAGCTCTAATCCTTTAGAGTTTACTTAGAAAGACTAAAATTTAATACTCAATATAACCTTTACATCGCTTGACTTTTAACAACCGATCTATAAAATAGAATAATTAAAACTTAGCAGGGCTAAGAGCAAAATGTTTAACCGAGGCGATGTCGTATTATTGTACCATAATGAACGAGCTAATTATTTAATCACTATTCAAGATAAAGACTTTTTTTCAACCCACAAAGGGAATATCAGTTATACTGAACTTTTATCGAAAAATTTCGGCGATGTTATTTATACTCATCTTGGTGTGCCATTTTATATTTTACGCCCCACGCTTGCTGATTTAGCACTAAAGGTCCGACGAACAACAACAATTATTTATCCTAAGGACGCCGGTTTAATGCTACTAAAAAATTTTGTCTATCCTGGAGCACGAATAATTGAAGCCGGGACCGGAAGTGGTGCATTAACGATGATTTTAGCTAATTTCGTGCGTCCGGACGGCAAGGTTTATTCCTATGAAAAACGTGAAGATTTTTCAAAAAATGCTCAGGAAAACCTTAACCGCGTAGGACTTTCTTCATATGTTGAATTCTATATTTGTGATATTGAAAGAGATGGATTTATCCAAAAAGATGTTGATGCGGTCTTTTTAGATTTACCAGAGCCGTGGATTGCAATTAGACATGCATACAATGCTCTTAAAGGAGGTCATTCTTTAGTATCATTAAGCCCTAATATTGAACAGATCAAAAAAACCAAAGCGGTAATGGAACTTGAAGGATTTGTCCGAATTAAAGTAGTTGAAATATTAGAACGTGAACTCTTGGTAAGAATTACCGGCACAAGGCCAATTGAGCGCATGGTCTCACATACCGGTTATTTGATATTTGCTCAAAAAGCTGCTAAACCCCAAGAAACATTAAAATCAGATTTGGTTAGTAGTGATGATGCAAGTTTTTAAGATTAATAAACTTCTAATAATATTGTTATTTATTTTACTTGTC
>JANXBB010000002.1 GCA_025061975.1 Caldifarciminota bacterium
AGCTTCAGCAGTCGCAATATCTCGAATTTCTGCTACTAATATAACATTAGGATTAGAACGCAGTCCTTTCATTATCGCTTCTCTAAACGACGGAACATCTACACCGACCTCGCGTTGCGTAATAATTCCTTTTTTGTGATGGTGGACAAATTCAATTGGATCTTCAATAGTAAGAACATGACGTGGACTTTCTAAAATATAATCAACAAAAGTTGCTTGAGTAGTAGTTTTTCCCGATCCAGTAGGTCCGGTAACTAAAATTAATCCGTGCGGCCGGTCCAATAAATTTTTAATGCGCGGTATTTGATGCGGTAAAAATCCAATTTCTTCAAAAGGCAATATTTTATTAGGAATTAAACGTAAGGCTAATCCGTAATAACCTTTTTGACGATAAATCGCAACTCGAAACCGAGCTAAATCTTTGAAACTTAGACTAAAATCTGCTCCCCCATCTTCGGTAATTAAATGTTTTATCTGAGGAGCACTCTCAACAGTAATATCTTTTATCTGTTCAGTAATTTTAGGATCTAATACTGGAGCGTTTTCCATCGGCCTTAAAACTCCATCAATTCTAAATACCGGAGGAAGCCCCACAGTAAGATGTAAATCTGACGCATTGCGTCTAATACACTCTTCAAGCAACTGCTCAAAAAAAGTCGCGACCGACGGCGTAGTTTGGACCATCATCAGTTTATTATATATTATATTGATTTAGTGTCAAGAGTTGTTTAAAATTCATCTTATTAATACTCAGTAACAAAGTAAAAATCACCCAATAGTAACTAAAACTTAATCGAAGAATATAATTTCCCCCAATCAATAGTTTTTTGCATCTATAATTATATATAACGTTTTTAATTTTTAATCTAAATATAAAATCATTATAACCTGCTATAATGGTATTAATACCCATCACTATAGGATACGGTCCCCGATACATCCACTCCAAAACAATAATTGTTCATTAAATTGATAATAATCACCTTTACAGTAATTTATCTTATCAATATAAATAATATCTGAACTAGAAAAATTATTCGGATAACTTACTTACACTCATAAAGATATTAGTCTTAATGAAATATTAGGGGATTAAGATCTTTAATAACCCAGAAATATTATTTGTTGATATTGACATTAATGACAATTCCCAATAAACTTAATTAAATATGAAAGTTGGCATTCCACGTGCACTTTTGTATTATCGTTATGGCGAATTTTGGAAAAGTTTCTTTAAGTGCTTAAATGTTGATTTCATAATTTCGCCGCCCACAAACAAAAAAATTCTAGATCAAGGAGTTAAATATGTCTCAAGTGAAGTTTGCTTACCGGTGAAAATCATCTGCGGCCATCTGGATTGGCTAAAAAATAAAGCTACTCATCTGTTTCTGCCGCGTTTTGTCGAACTTAATAATGGTCTTTATACATGTCCCAAAATGATTGGAATAGTCGACATAGCTCGATTTCATTTCCAAAACTATTTTCAAATAATATCGCCCAAAATAAAAAATAATTTTTATTGGACTCATTTTAAGCTTGGATTAAAGCTTACCAAAAACCCACTAAAAGTAAAAAACGCTATAGATAATGCGCAGAAATACCTCAATAGTTATCCAAAATTAAAAGCTAATGGTGCACCGAAAATTTTGCTCCTGAGTCACTTCTATAACATATATGACTATTATATAAGCCAACCTATAATCGAAACATTTAAAAATCAAGGATTTACAATTATAACCAAAGAACATTTAGATAATAAGCGATTGAATAGCACTAAAGGATTTGCTAAAAATATTCGGTGGGTTTATGAACGAGAATTATATAACGCGTTTTATTATTTTCTGCCTCAAGTTCAAGGCGTTTGTAATATTATCTCATTTGGTTGTGGGCCGGATTCGCTAATTAGTGAAGTTATGCTCAATGAAGCCCACATACAAAATAAACCATTTTTGCAATTAATCATTGATGAACATACCTCAGCGACCGGCCTTATTACAAGAATCGAAGCATTCTGTGAAATAATTAAGAAACGGCTTGACAATAATGTCTCATCAATAATTTTATGAAATGCTAAATGCTTTTTATTTATGAAAGTAGCATTTCCTTATCTCGGATATGATACTATTGCTCTAAAAAAATTTGTTGAGCTTTTAGGTGCTGAATCCTGTCTTGGCCCTCCACTTACCGCACGCACTTTAAGTTTGGGGACAAAATATTCGCCAGAACTAATTTGTTTACCATTCAAAATTACATTAGGAAATTTTATTGAAGCACTTGAGGCTGGGGCTGATACTTTATTAATGGCAGCTGGTGCTAGAAAATGTCGTTTTGGATATTATCATTATCTCCAAGAGAATATCCTAAAAAAAATTGACAACCGTCATTGTTTCTACGCAATTAGCCAATATACTCCATATGAGTTTTTTTTTAAGAAAATGCCTCAAATCTTTGGTGTTACTCCTCAAAAAGTAATCTATGCTACCTGGTTACTCCTACATTACAGTGCTTTAATTGATTATTTCAGAAAGCTAATTCGATTAACTCGCGCATACAACTTTTACGATGCCCAGAAAAAAGAATTGGAGGCTCTAAGAATTATTGAAAACGTATCGAGTTTTAAGGAAGTTCAAAAAGCTAAAAAAGAATTAAGAAAGATCTTTTCCCCTATCATCAATACTTCTAACGAAATAATAAGAATCGGACTTGTTGGTGAAATTTATTTAATGCTTGAACCGTTTGCTAACTATGAAATTGAAAAAGAACTCGGAAAATTAGGCGTTTTAGTTGTAAGTAAACGAAGTCTTTATCGCCATCTCAAACATTTACTAAAACTCGATCTTTTTGATCTTAGAACCATTAGCAATGCTTATAAATATTTAAAAGATTCTCCTGGGGGTGAAGCAATTAAAACTGTGGGAGAAGCTCATATATTTGCAAAAAAAAATATCGATGGAATTATTCATATTTATCCTTTTACCTGTATGCCTGAAAACATCGCATACGAAGCCTTGCAGAAATTAGCTCGAGATTACGAAATTCCGATTCTTTCAATCTCCATCGATGAACACACTTCAAAAACCGGATTACTTACGCGGCTTGAGGCATTTGTAGAAGTAGTAAAAAGAAAGAAGTTTAAAGGATAATTAGAATATGATAAAAACTTATTTAGGAATCGATGTTGGTTCAATATCAACAAAAGGAGTATTAATTACAGAAAACCGAGAAATTATTGCCCATGCTTACTTAAGAACTCAAGGACAGCCCATTGAAGCCATCAAAAACCTTATTAAAGAGCTATTTAAAGATAATAAAAACATTGAGATAAAAGGGGTTGGAACTACCGGTTCTGCTCGTAGATTAGCTGGGGTGATCGTTGGAGCAGATGTGATAAAAAATGAAATTATTACACATGCAGTTGCTGCAACATATTTTTATCCTGAAACAAGAACGATTATTGAAATTGGCGGTCAAGACTCAAAAATAATTTTATTAAAAGATAGTGTCCCAGTTGATTTTGCGATGAACACAGTTTGCGCTGCCGGCACCGGTTCTTTTTTAGAACACCAAGCAATTCGATTAGGAATTCCAATAGAAGAATTCGGTGATTATGCATTAAGAGCAAAAAAAGCCGCAACAATTGCAGGCCGATGCACAGTATTTGCTGAAAGCGACATGATTCACAAAACTCAGCTCGGTATTCCTATTGAAGAAATTATTAGAGGTCTATGTGAAGCAATTGTGCGAAACTATTTAGGTACAGTGGCAAAAGGTAAAGATATACAACCGTTAATCTTATTCCAAGGTGGAGTAGCAGCTAATATCGGAGTAAAGACAGCTTTTGAACGTGCTTTGGGGATTGAAGTCATTGTTCCTCAACATTTTTTGATTATGGGAGCAATTGGTGCAGCATTTATTGCTCAGGACTACACTCAAAAAACTAAGAGCACAAAATTTATTGGAGAAAACCTTCTTGATATTAATTTTAAAACTAAAACATTTGAATGTCGCGATTGCACTAATTTCTGTGAAGTTATTGAAACTTATAAAAACACACAAATTATTGATCGTTACGGAGACCGCTGCGGCAAGTGGTCAGAAAAACTTCCTAATATTATTTAATGTAATGTGTTTTGCGGAATTAAAAATAAATAACTATGTAGTTTTATTAAGATATTTAGAATAAAAAACTAGATACTTAATGCCTGGATAAATTAAATAAAAACGAAATTTGCGCGAGTCGCTCCAAACGTTCTAAGCGATATCGAGCTTCTATAGAGTTTTTTCCGGTAATTACTACACCATGACGTTTTAGAATTATAATGTCACATTTTGTTGCCTTTTCACTTACAGCATTTGCTAATTGAATGCTGCCCGGCTCAAAATATTCAATGTAACCTATTGTACCTAAATACTTTTCTATTTCTCCCACAAGCTCAAAATTTAGTTGAATGTTACTAGCACCGATTAAAGTTGCATATAATGGATGCGCGTGTATAATAAAATTGACATCAGCCCGAGTATAATATATTCCTTTATGCATCTGATATTCACTTGATGGTTGCACTTTTAATTTATTAATATGATTATTAGTTAAATTTAACGGCAGTGCTATTATATCTTTAAGCCCAATCTCTCCTTTACATACGTTGCTTCTGGTAATCAATATTTTTTGAGAATCTAATCGAATGCTAAGATTCCCGTCGCTAGCGACAACGTATTTATTATTATAAAGAAACTTGGCTATTTTAATAATCTCTTGCTTTTTTTTTATTAATTTGCTCACTTTCATAAATGATTTTACTCAATCTTCGTAATTCCTCCCATATAGGACCATAATACTTTCGGGATTAAAACAGAACCGTCGGGTTGCTGATTATTTTCAATTAACGCAATAAAAATTCTGGGAAAAGCAAGCCCGGAACCATTAAGAATATGAACATATTCTAACTCGTTATTATTCCTTCGGACTCGAATGTTAGCTCGTTTTGCTTGAAAATTTTCACAATTAGAAATTGAAGAAACTTCAAGCCAAGCTTCACATCCTGCAGCCCATACTTCAATATCATAGGTTTTTGCTGACTGAAAAGCCATTTCTGATGGTGAAAGTAATTTCACCCGATAGGGTAATTCTAATAATTGAAGAAGCTCCTCAACGTCTTCCCGCATTTTCTCGTGCTCGTGATAAGATTGTTCAGGCACAGTGAACTTTACGAGTTCAACTTTATCAAATTGATGAATTCTTATCATACCACGTACGTCTTTTCCGTATGAACCGGCTTCTCGTCGAAAACAAGGTGTATATGCTGTATAGTATTTAGGCAAATCTTTTTCGGCAAAACATTCATTTTGGTGAAGATTAACTAGAGGAACTTCCGCTGTTGGTATCAAATAAAATGGATCGTTGGCACAACGATACATCTCATCAGCTAGCTTTGGCAATGCGCCGCTATTGTAAAAACAAATTTCCAAATTTAACGACGGTGGATTAATTTCGATATACCCATGCTTTTTAATATGTACATCTAAGCAAAAATTAATTAAGGATCTTTCTAAAAGTGCCCCAGGCCCTTTAAATAACACAAATCTCGAGCCGGCTAGTTTTGCAGCCCGTTTAAAATCAATTATATCTAATGTTTCCCCTAATTCCCAATGTGGACGAGGTTTGAAGCTAAATTTAGGTATATCGCCCCAGTTTTTAACTATTGTATCCTCATTGGGAACTGATTCATGAATAACATTCGGTACATATGCTAACTTCTTTTCTAGTTCTGTTTCTTTTTGTTTAACCTCGGCTTCGATTTGCCTAATTTTGTCTGCTAATTCTTTAGCTTGAATTATTAATTCTTCTACCGGTGTTTGTTGTACTTTTCGCTGCGCTATTTCTTCTGTAAGTCGTCTATGCTCCATTCGAAGTTGGTCGCGCATTTGTATTGTTTTTCTCCGAACCTCATCAATTTGTAAAATTTCATCAATCGAAATTGACTCATTGCGTCGTCTAATAATCTGTTTAGCCAATTCTGGATTATTTCTGATAAATTTTAAGTCCATAATTTAATTACGCAGGGTATGCGTTAAGAGCGCTAATTGTCTTTTGTAAAAATTCAATACGATTCTTGGAGTTCTCTGGTATATTAAATGGTTGACGTCCCCTACAGTCAATTATCAACCCAACAACTCCGCCCTCTAATTGAGTAACAATTTCTTTTCCTTTTCCAGCTCCAACATCAAATCCTTTTGCTGGTCTTATGATTGCTTTAGAGATTGTACCAGTCAAAGGAATTAGTTGAATATCCCCGTAATTTACATTAATTTCCAACTCTCCTTTGTCGGGATGTTCAAATTTTATAGAAACACATTTGTTACCAGCTTTTCCTTCCCCTACCGGTGCGATACAAGTCCCGAGTCTGACTAAACAATCCTTTTCAAATACTTCTTGCGCCGCTTCAGGATGTACTGTAGTTAAAACTCCTAAATGTGGCATCATAAAAATACTATCAACTGCAAGTCGAGTTATCCCCTCGGGAAGAAAAGCATCGATCATCATTAGTGCTGACTGAACTCGCCTAGGTGCATGTGAAAGAATGCCGCCAGAACCTACTATTAAATTTAAACTCATCATATTAACCAGCGTTTCACCTGACATTTTTTGAGCGAATGCATCCGAAATTGTCCGTTCTTGCTGAACACCTTTAAGACCAACAGCCATTGATTTATGTTGCTCTAAAGCTAATCGCAAAGCTTCCCGTGCAATAGCATGTTCGATCTTTAATTCTTCCAAAGTAGCCGGAATAGTAGTCGGCCGAA
>JANXBB010000062.1 GCA_025061975.1 Caldifarciminota bacterium
CCGGACAGGAAATTCTTATTTCAGGTGTAGAATAATAATAAGGAATTTTTGCTACAAGGTTACTTAATGATTCTTCACTCTCGGAGATTATTTTTATGAGTCGGACTGAAGCGTATATTGCATCGTCATAACCAAAATACTCGTCGGCAAAGAACATATGTCCCGACATTTCACCAGCTAATAATGCTCCCGTTTCTTTCATTTTAGCTTTGATAAGAGAGTGGCCTGTTTTCCACATGATTAATTCTCCGCCAATTTTATTAATAAATTCAACTAATCCTTCAGAGCATTTTACTTCGCACACAAACTTAGCCCCAGGGTGCCGTTTAATAATATCTTGGGCAAAAACTGCGAGTAATTTATCACCCCAGATAATTTTACCTTCTTCATCTACGGCGCCGATCCGATCGGCATCTCCATCATAGCCAATCCCCAAATCAGCATCTAATTCTCGAACCACTGCAATTAAGTCTTTCATATACTCCGGAATAGTTGGATCAGGTAAGTGAGCCGGAAAATTTCCATCTGGAGCGAGATTAATAAAAACGGGTTCTAAACCCCAATGCGAAAACAATTCTTCAATTACAACACCAGCTGTGCCATTTCCTGGGTCAAAAGCTACTTTGAGTCCACTTTTAATTGTAATTCGTTCAGTAATGTATTTTATGTAATCAGAGATTGGATTAACAAACGTTAATTTACCATTGCCATTTTTAAATTTTCTACTTTCAGCTATATGACGTAATTTTTGGATTTCCTCACCATAAATCGTCGATTTGTTTAAACTAAGTTTAAAACCATTAAATTCCTTTGGATTATGACTGCCGGTAATCATTATCCCGGCATTTTTGTCGTAAGCAAATGCTGAGAAATAGAGTACCGGAGTGGGGACTAGTCCTAAATCAATTACATCACAACCGGTACTTAATAGTGCATCTACTAAGACATCCCGAATGCGCTCTGATGACAATCTAATGTCGCGACCGACTAATATTTCTCTTATGCCTTTGTCTTGAATATAAGTTCCGTAGGCTTTACCGATATCTTTTACTACATCATCCGTCAATTCTTTTTCAGCGATTCCTCGAATATCATATTCTCGGAAAATCTTGGGGTCCATACTGATAGTATTTTACAGCACTTAATCAAAAAGTCAAGAAAAGAGTGCAATGTGTCCAAGAGTTATGAGATTTAATTATTATGGATATGTGAAACAGGTCTTGAAATTAGCAAAAATTAATGTTAAACGTTTATTCAAAAACATGAGGCAACCAACAAACCGCCAGACAATCTGTAATCGAATATCTTAAATCCACCGGTAATAATATCTCTCATACCACAAAAGCATTCGGCATCAACCGCTTCTGTAGCTTATGATATTATTGAATCTAAAGTAGTCGTAATGAAAATTAAAGCCCGTCTCGGACCAAAAAGACTCTCGCAGGACAATCTACTACATCTTAGAAGACCTAAAACCCAAATTAAAGACCTTATGCGCTCGAATAGAAAAGAGAATTTGTTGACTAGTATTCAGCCAAACCTTTTGAGATTGTCCCAATTGATGTCAAACACATCCGTGACCAAAACCTTAACTATCAAACAGATTATCCATCTTGATACTTTTAAGATACCCAATTATCAGTGGAGTGCGTTGGATGTGGACTTTCGTTTTAAGTTGATTGCTTATTCGCAAGAGAAGTCTTAGACCAACAGGTTATGTTTTTATCTTTGGGTGATATCCTGGTTATGTGCGCATGGGTTGAAGTGTCAGATTATCTTTACGGTTGATAATGGTGAAGAATTTGGTTGTCGGTTGGTTCAGAATCACAGATGGCATCTGGAAGAGAACGCTCATTTAGAGCGGTCGCATTGGACCGATGACGAAGAGTTTTATATTCCGAGAGTGTTTAAAATCGAATCCCAAGCCAAGCTTCTGACTGAAGGGTTAAGATACAATTATCGGAAGTGTTCAGCACTTGACTTTAAGATATCATGAGTATCTTAAAAAGCAGATGTCGGATATTGATGATTGTACCGATAATATTAGATAAAAAAGCAGTAGAATTAGGTCCTTGGAGTTGATACCATCTCTCAGCACCGCACCAGAGTGCTTAAATTTAAGTTTTCATTTCCCTTGTGACCGGTATAATAAATATTTTTTGTAGTTGCAATTTCTTCTGAGCATTATTGACAAATAATATTTAATTAAGTAAAATCATTACTAAAAATTAAATTACGTATGAAAATATTGGTAATTAAT
>JANXBB010000082.1 GCA_025061975.1 Caldifarciminota bacterium
AGGATTTCATGGACACGCCATCAATAACTTGTTCCTCAACAACCAGTTGATGAATACTAAAAATCACCTCAACTCCAAAAGGAGTGCTTTGGACAACATTAAATAACGGATATCGTCCCCAATTGTCACGGTAAGTTATCACTTCACTTTTCAATGCGAAAAGCGACGAAGCAATGAATAAGCCCAAAATAAAATATGTGATTTTACGCATATCTATCCTCCAATGAATTTTTTATTGGTTTTTCGACACCTGCCCCCAAAGCTAAGAATTATCTTGGGGATATAAAACGTAAGCAATACAAAATGCATTACAGTTAATTTTACAACTTTTATAAAGTAATGTCAATATTTTATTAATAGTAATTGCTAAACAGTTTTCTATACGCCAACTAGAATCATGATGTGGAGAATAACAATTCGCTTTACGAGGAGGTTTATACTTAACAGTTCACATAGTTTTACTACCAGGATTTAGTAAATAATTCACTAAGCTTTTTTAATTTCCCAAACAACTTTTAGATTATCCCCTGGACCCTATAGGATATAGTATCAGATAGCTTTTCTTTATAACTCTTGATATGTAATACCAATTTATTATTTTACTCATAACTTATAATATATAGATGCCGAAAATGCCCTTTGAGGATAAAAAACTTTTAGTACTATCTCGATTTTAAAAAAACAGGCATTTAATAAAAATTTCTTGACAATAATTTAGTTTAAGTTATGATTATACCAAACTTTATGAAGTCCGACGAATATCGTGCAGCTCGAGAGCAGATGGTTGCCGAACAACTTATTGCGAAAGGAATAAAAGATCAACGATTGCTTAAAATATTTCGCGAAATTCCCCGACATTTATTTGTTGACTCTTTTATGGAGCATTTAGCGTATAAAGAATATCCGCTGCCGATTGGTTTTAATCAAACAATTTCCCAACCTTACATTATTGCCTTAATGCTTGAATATCTTCAAGTTGAACCTGAGAATACTGTTTTAGAAATAGGTACCGGATCCGGATATCAGACTGCGCTTTTAGCTAATCTTGGTAAAACAGTTTATACTGTGGAATATATCTCAGAGCTTTCTTTAAAAGCTCAATCAATTCTATTAAAATTAGGAATAGCTAATGTCCGATTTAAAATTGGAGATGGGGCTTTAGGCTGGAGTGAATTTGCTCCGTTTGATCGCATTATTGTCAGTGCATGTGGTGAATTTATTCCTCATCAGCTTATTTACCAATTAAAAGAAAATGGCCGTTTAGTTATGCCAATAAAAAAAGAATCTTATCAGGTGCTAATTTTAGGTGTAAAACACAACAATCGACTAATTCAACGCAAGATTAAAGAATGCGAATTTGTTCCGTTAATTACAACTAACAAAAAACAAAATTAAATATTGTCTTTTTTATAAATTTTTATATAATTAACTAATGGCCGGGGCGTAGCGCAGTTGGTTTAGCGCGCTTGGTTCGGGACCAAGAGGTCGCTGGTTCAAGTCCAGTCGCCCCGATTTTATTTTTAAGATATCATATGAAATTATGAAGAATGTAAAACTTTGTACTTTGTTAACCGAAGAAGAAATCAAGAAAAAAATAGAGGAACTCGGAAGAAAAATCTCTGAAGATTATTCTAATTCTTCGCCCCTTTTAATTGGTGTTCTTAAAGGTGCTTGGATCTTTATGGCAGATTTGGTCCGAGCAATTACAGTACCTGTTCGGTGTGATTTTTTACAAGTTTCTTCATATGGTCAGGCAACGGAAAGTTCTGGAGTAGTGAAAATTATCACAGACCTTAAATCCTCAATTACTAATGAAGATGTTATTTTAGTAGAAGATATTGTTGATACCGGCTTAACTTTACGGTACATCATTGACTATTTGTCAATTCGTCATCCGAAAAGCATTAAAATCTGTGCGTTACTTGATAAACCTGAACGACATAAAATCAACATCAAAATTGACTATTTGGGTTTTACGGTACCTAATAAATTTGTAGTTGGATACGGCATTGATTATCAAGAACTATATCGTAATTTACCTTATATTGGTTATGTTGAACTTGAAGAATAAAGTAAAAGCTCTTAAGCAGAGTATTGAATTAGCTAAAGGCGAAGCTAAAGCTGAACTGCTTTTTAAAAACGCCCGCGTCGTAAATGTTTATACTGGTGAAAGTTATTTGTCAAATATATTAGTAGATAGGGGAAATATTATAGGTATTAGCGACGATTACAACAACGCTCAAAAAATAATTGATTGTGAAGGA
>JANXBB010000107.1 GCA_025061975.1 Caldifarciminota bacterium
TAAATAAATTTAATAATGTCGGAGGCCCAAATGAAGGTCAAACCATCAATAAAAAAACGCTGTGTGCATTGTAAAATTGTCAAACGTAAAGGAGTAACCCGGGTAATCTGTAAGCGCGATCCCACTCATAAACAAAGACAAGGTTAAAGTCGAACACGAGCAATAGGACTCAAACTTAACGGCGACGGCCCAAAACGCCGGTAACGTTCCAATCCGGCTAAAGCAATCATTGCTCCGTTATCCATACACAATTCTGGCCGAGGAAAATAAAATTTTATATTATAAAGAGTGCCGTATTCAAAAAAACGTCTTTGTAAATATCTATTTATTGCAACTCCACCAGCAACGCCAACTTGGCGTATTCCTAACTGTTCTACAGCTTGGTTAATCTTTTTAAGCAAAAAATCAACAACAACATTTTGAAAACTACAAGCAACATCTTCTTTGGGATAGGTAGGATTTTCTTTAAGAAAGTAAAGCACCGCTGTTTTTAATCCTGAAAAACTAAAGTCTAATTTCGCAACATTGGGAAGCGGGAATTTTATACTGTGCTTTCCGCTCTCAGAAAGCTTTTCGATAAATGCGCCGCCTGGATAAGAATAACCTAACATTCGCGCCACCTTATCAAATGCTTCGCCACAAGCATCATCAATTGTTGAACCCAAAACTTCATAAGAGCAACGGTCTTTAACGAGCACAAGTTCGGTGTGCCCTCCGGAGATAATTAAACAAATAAAAGGTAATTCAATTTCGGGATGAGAAAGAAAAATCGCAAAAACGTGCCCTTCAAGATGGTTTACTCCAACAAACGGCTTATTAATACTAATTGAAACTGCCTTAGCAAAAGAAAGCCCAACAAGAAGCGCTCCAACTAATCCTGGAGCATATGTCACAGCAATTCCATCAATCTCCGAATAACCTATTTTTGCAACTTCCAACGCGGTCTTAAAAACCGGCACAATTAGTTGAATATGAGCCCGAGATGCAAGCTCGGGCAATACTCCAGCATATCGCTTATGTACCCATTGAGATGAAACAATATTACTAAGAATCTTTTCTTCGCTGTTTTCTTTGCTAACTATTCCTACTGCAGTCTCATCGCAAGATGTCTCAATTCCTAAAAAAATCATCGCCGTTCTTTAATTTCAACCTCAAAAATTTTAGGTTCGCATTTTTTTAAATAAACTTGGGGCGGCAAAATTATCTCAGCGGGAAGTTTATAATTTCCGACTTTAAAGCCGGAAAGGTTAAGTCGAATAATAATATCCTCGGGCTTAAGATTAGCAATTTTGCTCTCGGGCCCGCTTACCATAATTGTTGCTAGTTGGGGTTTAAATTTAACAACTACTTTTTGCGGAAACATTACTTGCAATTTTAAACTGTCAAAAGTCTTTGTCGCTTCTTTTTCGAGCCGGATCTTAACTAACACTGATTCGGGCTTAACCCGAAAGAGTTGTTCATTGGGCAACAATATCCTAAGCTTTTTTTGAATTTGTAAGCTTTCTGAATTTGTTACCTCAAGACTTTCTGTTGCCAGTTCTGTAATTTGAAAAATTTGCGACTCCGGGCCTTCTAAAATTACATTATCTAAAATTTCAACCTCACTAATGTAAATATCCTGAGGAATCTCGGTTTTGTAGGGAACAAAAACCGAAATCGGTTTTCGGGCTCGAAAATCCGATTTAACAAAAATCGTCTCCGGATAAAACGATTTAACAATTATGCCCGAAGATATTGTAACATCAGCAAAATTTATCCGATAAAAGTTTCGCCCATAGCGCAAATTATTAAGATTAAGTTTGTATATAGGTTTACTTAATGCTAATTTAACTAAATCACTCCCTTTGCCTTCAATTTCGGCAACAACCTGTTTTGGTGAATACTCAGTAATTATTAATTCTTGAGGAACATTACTAAATTCAAGGGGTATATTAACATTAACTTTGCTTGTCCGAAAAAGTACCGCTAAAAACCATATGAAAATTGCAAGCACTAAAGCTAATAGCTTAGCACCAAAATCGGCAAAAAAAAGTTTTATTATTCTCATAATCGTTTAAGACATTATTATGAACAATCTCCACTGATTGTCAAGTCTATTAATATTATTTAACCAAAATTTTGTTTTTCAGCATCTTTATTTTATAAGTATGACACTACTAAACTTTAAAATTATAAACCAAGTAAATATAAAATTACGCCGCGAATTTTTATTGTTGATTTTTGTATCTTA
>JANXBB010000134.1 GCA_025061975.1 Caldifarciminota bacterium
GACCTTACTGGCAATATCGGGGCGACTTTACGGAAGGAGTACTAACAACCAAGTAAATGTAAGTGTAAATGGAATATCACTTAATACCTACAGTTTCCCGGGTGCAATAACAAATCCGCCACCGTTTGAGTTTGAAATTACAAGAGCAGTACCTTTAGCTGATAGCAACATTATTGAGTTTACTCTTGAAGGAAATTGGCAACAGGAAATATATTTAGATTATATAAATTGTCGATATCGGAAACGTCTAAAATTTTATAGGCAGAATCGTGAATTAACTTTTTACTCCCCTGGAGGAAATTACAAATTTATAATTGTTGGGGAATTTAATAAACCGTTAATTTTTGATATTACTGATTATAACAGTCCTAAAATTATAACTGATTTCTATTACAGAAACGACACATTAAAATTCGAAATTCAAGTAGCGGATACTAGTTATTTTTATATTACCGATGAAATAAAAGCACGTCGAGTATTAAAAATAGAACGACGCGAAATCTCTTCAATACCTGAATATGCTAATGCACATTATTACATAGTGACACCTGATGAATTATATAATAGCGCATTAATTATAGAGTCATATCGGAAAAATAATCTTCCCGGCATTGCTAATGCTACAGTAAAAGCTGTTCCGCTATCACGGATTTTCGACAATTTTTCTTTTGGAATAGAAGAGCCGGGGGCAATTAAACGATTGTTTAAGAAGTATCGACCGTACTACGGCTTACTTTTGGGAGACGGAACTTATGATTATCGAAATATATTAGGGCTTCTAAATTTCCCTCAGCTTTTTAGCTACGAAACTGGTTACGACATTGATTACCAGGTTTATTCAGCCAATGCTATTGCTTTAGATGCTTGGTATGCTGATTTTGACGGAAACGGCGGAACACCTGATATGGCATTAGGTCGGATAACAGCACGGAGTTCTGCTGAAGTGAGGCAGTTTTATAATAAGCTAATTGCTTATGAGAATTTAAATGTCGGTGACTGGAATCGAAGGATTATTTTACTCAGCGATGATGAATGGAAAACTCAGGGAATTGTTGATGAATTCCGATTTGAGCATGTTATAAATAATGAGAATCTAGAATTTTCGCTATTAAATACAACAAATGGACGGTTTAGATTTTATGAACCAATAAAAATTTATCTCACCGAGTATCCTTTTAGTGAAAGCCGTGATAAGCGAAAAGCTCGAGAGGCTTTTTTGGATGCGGTAAATAGGGGAGCATCGTTGTTAGTTTTTTTCGGTCACGGTGCTGGATTCCAGTTGTGCCACGAGCAAGTTTTGCATATTTCACACATTCCATTAATAAATAATTGTCACAGAAACTTTATAGGATTTTTTGGAAGTTGTGGGGTAGGGCGATTTGAGGATACTAAATACGAATCTATAGCTGAAGAATTAGTTCGAAAAAATGATGGAGCTATTGTGACAGTCGCATCCAGTAAAGCTACTTATTCTTCAGTCAATTATGCATTAGCGATCAATTTTTTTAGGAATTTAATAAATGTTGTTGATAGCGCAATCGGAGTTACATTTTTAAGAGCTTGGTTGTATGATTCAACATATCATTTATTTGGGGACCCGACTACTCATCCAGCAATACCAAATGCGTTTTTTAGTATTAATGTTAAAGACACTTTTAAACCAGGTGAACGTATTTACGGTAAAATGGCATCTAACAATACTAACCTAACTTATATAACTTCAACAACATCTCGGTGGCGCCGGTTTTATCAATCAGAAGTTGGGTCAATATATTATAATCTTTTAGGGTATGAAATTTTTCGTGGAGTTGTCCCTAAACAATCCTTAACCGATACTTTGGCTTTTTATTTTGTAGTTCCTATAGGATTACCTCGAGGAATTAGATACGATGTCCTGAACGGCGCCGGATATTATACCGAGATTCCATTAAGTTCACAGGTAAATGGCATTACCTATAGTCAACAAGACCGCACAATTATTTGTTATCTAAAGGATTCAATAGTTTTTGATACGATAATGAACATTTCAAATTCTGATCGCGTTGGGCCAATGATAGAATTTTTAACTGAAGAACGATTTCTTAAAAATTATGATACACTTAATCAAAATTTTATTTTAACAGTAAATTTGACTGATAGCTCAGGTATTCTTATTGCACCAATCCCTGGTTATAATTTACGATTAGTTATTACAAGACCCTCCAATATAATAGTTGATGAGGTTGATTTAGCCTCATATTTTATGTATGAGATTGGTAAATTTACATCTGGGCAGATAAAATATCCAATCGTATTAGATACGGGCAGCTACAAGTTTACTTTTTATGCATCTGATAATTTATGTAATTTATCGGTGGATTCGGTAATTTTAAATATTGCGCGCTATCCCAAATTGCAAATTCTTGCGCCTCTTTTTTATTTACCATCTAACAGCAATAATGGGTTTTTTACATTTGAATTAACAAAATCTGCTTCAGTTAATATTAAGATATATACACTTTCAGGAAAATTAGTAAAAAGCATTTCAGGATATATTGGGCAACCGGGGTACAATCAAATACCTTGGGATTTAAAAGACGCCAGTAAAAATGATATTAGCAATGGAGTTTATCTTTATGAGATTACAGCAATTTCATATGACTCAGGGCACAGAGAAAATGCAGAAATTGTTGAAAAAATGATAATCTTCCGTTAGATAATAATTTTGATATATGTCAAATAAATTGCTGTTACATATTTGTTGTGCAATTTGTGCAAACCGCGCTATTGAACAGTTAAAATCAAAATTTGAAATAATTGGTTTTTTTTATAATCCCAATATAGAGCCGGTATCGGAATATCAAAAACGGCTTGAAGCCGCAAATATTTTAGCCAATTACTACAATATTCCAATTATTATTGGTGAATACGAGAATCAATTATGGCGCAATAAAATTAAAGGATACGAAGATTATCCTGAGAATAGTATTCGTTGTGAAATTTGTTTTAAGATCCGTTTAGAAAAAACCGCTGAGATGTGTTTTAGTAAAAATATTCAAAACTTCGCAACCACTCTTACTACCAGCCATCATAAAAACTCAACGACTCTTAATATGATAGGCCAAAAGATCGCTGCAGCGTATAAATTTAACTTTATATTAATATCTGGTTATAATTATTCTCGCCCACCACAACAGTTAAATTTGTATAGGCAAAAGTACTGTGGCTGTATTTTTAGTTTAAATACTTACTTTAAATAAACAATTTTAGCAGTTATACCTTTACCGATTATAAAGTAAACCCCTTCGTTTACCTTTTCTCCTTTATAATCAGATGCATCCCAGATCAGCGGTAATTGATATATAGTTTTAATTAAATTTCCGGCAGTATCGTAAATTTTCAACGGGGTATTTAACGAAATTAAAGAGGACGGATAAAGTTTAATTTCTGTTTTATGAGAAAAAGGATTAGGTGAAACTATAATTTTGCAATTTCTAGTATTATAAAGGGAAGGGTTAATTATTTCAGAAATATAAACTCCTGTGGGTGGACATGTGGTGTATTTTATCGCCCGTCCGGGCACAATTTGAGCAGCAGCGGGATGGTATGTACCATCAAAAAGATATTGTATGCCGATTGTTTCCGAAGAATCTTCAATGCCTATTGTTGAATTAGTGTAGCGATTAGCTGTTAAATATTGAGCAATGATTATATTATCCAGTGTTGGTGTGGTGTATGTGGAATCGTATATTATAACCTGGAATTTATCACGAATAGATGATGCTTGATAGTATGATACACTATCCCATTCAACAATTAAACATCTAAGAACCGGATTGTAATACCACCAAATTCCACCGTTACCTGTATTTGAGTGAACTAAGTCATCCCAGTTTACAGCAATTAACGGTGCTGGCCCAGACGATGAGGGGATTGGGCTATTGTTGTATGCGCGAGTAGTGTCAGAACCCAAAATGATGAAGCCGTCGACACTCACAGAAATTGTATTGTAAGTACGACCATAAAATCGAATTGAGCCAAATTCAGGAGGTAAAGAAATTATTTTCACTTGATCATTGTGGTTAAATAAAATTCGAGTCCCCAAGTTTTTGATTTCTAACCAGCTAAATGTTGGGCATTCCTGATAAGTAGTATCAGTGTTGTCATATGCCCAATAACGAGTTGGGTATCTTGGTCCATCCGGTATCGGTTGAGTTGAGGTAAACCGCCCGATTGGAATCGAAAACGTGGAAATCCAACTTGTATCGTTACTCGTTACTGTTAGCGAAAATTGAGCATTATAGCTGATAGGAGTAGATTCCGAAGCATATAAAATATAAGAATTAATATTTGTAGTCGTATCTAATGGTAAAATCGTTCCGTAATAGGCTTGGTTTTGAATGATTGTTACGAATGGTTCAGTTGTGCTAATGGTAGCTGATACTGAATAAGCCGGTTGTTGACCCAGGTTTCTTAAAGTTATATATAAATTGATAGATTCTCCAGGATCCCAAAAATAATTGTTGTTACCGGTAATTTCTGATATTCGATGAGAATAATAAATTATCATCGGTCGACTAGGATTAATTGGATGAGCTAGCTCAGCTAAAGTGGCTACTCCAGCTTTTATTGCTCCTGCACAAAACTCAATATTATTAAAACCTGCACCAATTGTATCACTTGTTAGATGGTAATGCGGATTATTAAGTGGGTAATCTTCAATTGCGCATAACCCAACATATCCTCGCTGCCAAAATGAATGATGGTCTGATCCTCCGAAACTCGAAACCATTCTTCGAGTGACGTTTAAGTTTGTATACATATTTGCGCAATTAATAAAAAAGTTAACTAATGTACTACAGTTAGGATTTGAATGTTTTCCAAAGATTTCTAAATCTTCCGGATTAATATCGGTATAACCAATCATATCAAAGTTAAGAACTGCTAATATAGAATCCCCTTGAGCACGTGCTTGTTGAGCATATGCGTTGCTTCCAATGAGACCCTGTTCTTCAGCGCTGAAGCATATATAACGAATCGAGTATTCAAAATTATAATCTCTCATTACTCGTGCTGCTTCTAATACTGCACACGTTCCAGAACCATTGTCATCTGCTCCCGGACAAAAGTTAGGTTGTTGATTAGACGTGGCATCAAAGTGGCCACATATTACCACGTAAATATTATCAGGATATAAATATCCTCTTTTAATTGCAACAACGTTAGGAGCATGATTTATATTGAAATAATGGAGATATACACTATCGCAATTATACTCTAAAAATTTATTTTTTAGCCAATTAGCTGCTGCTCGACATGAATCAGTAGAGGCGTAACGAGTCCGAAAACGTTGCAATCGTCTGAGAAAACTAAGGATTGTATCTTGTGAGACATTATTTACCATTTGTTGTACGAGGGGGTTAAACTCAATTTCAGGATATTGGGGTGGAACATTGGATATCAATATAGGGCTGAAGTCTAATTTTACTAGCTGTGCCGGTAATTTAGTTAACTCCGATATGTTGTTTGTTGAAGTTTTAATAATTAAATAATATCCATCATCAGAATATCCTTTATCTATTATGATGCTATGTTTTCTGATTTCGGAAGTAATATCAAATTTATTAAATATAACTAAATAATAATCTTGACTAAAATCAATTGTATCAAGAACAATAGGGTTGAGAAGTGAAATTTGAGAGAATTGATAATTTGTAACACGACAAATTAATGCATCGGAAAATTCTGCAACGATTGGAATGTTTTTACTTACCAAGATATTTATAATCCTTTGCGACCGGTCAGAAATTTTTACAAGAAATTCATTGTTTGCCACAATAAGATTAAACAATCCACTAAGACCAATTAAAATAATATGGATTAGGATATTTTTATTTGTCTTTTTCATAAATATATTGTAGATAAAAAAATGTATACTGTCAATTTTTTGAGAAATGCTAAAAACTCATTCATAACGTAAAGCTTGAATTGGATTGAGTTGTGCAGCCCGGTTTGCTGGATATATCCCAAAGAAAATTCCCACTGCTGCCGAAAAACTTATTCCAAGAATTACTGTCCAAAAAGGAGTTGCTGCCGGAAGCGGAGTAAAGGCACTAACTAGTTTGGCTATAGAAAGTCCCAAAATGACACCTAAAGCACCACCGATTGTTGAAAGGATTACAGCCTCAATTAGAAATTGATAAAGAATAATACGCCTTGAGGCACCAATTGCTTTTCTAATTCCAATTTCTTTAGTTCGCTCAATTACTGCCACAAGCATAATATTCATAATTCCAATTCCACC
>JANXBB010000135.1 GCA_025061975.1 Caldifarciminota bacterium
ATTCAAACTCTTTCTGACGAAGAAAAAAATATTTTGCAGCGAATTGAGGCATATAACGAAAAAATAAGCCTTACCAAAAAATATCTTAAAAAGCTTCAGCTAGCAATAAATACCAAAACTGCTGAACTTAGAAAATTAGAAGAAAAAATTCAGAATACGATAAAAAACATTGAGTCCCATCGCAAAAATATCGATAAAATTTTAGTTGCCTATTATAAAATGCAACAAATTTTGCCTTTGGAACTTATGTCATTAGAGAACTCATACGCCCGTACTTATCAAAAATTTGTTTACTTGCGATTAATTGCCAATGATCAGAGAAATTCAATCATTAAACTAGCTTCTTTAAAGAAATCTTTTGAACTGCAAAAAGCTGAAGCGACAAAAATAAAGTTTGAACTTGAAAATCTAAAAGCTCAAAAACAAAAAGAAGAAAAAAATTTAATCGAACTTCAAGCAACTGAAAAGAAAATGTTATTGAAAATTACTCAAGAAAAAAAACAAAAGACCCAATTAGCACAAGAATTAAAAATTGCTGCTGAGCGATTGGAAAAACTTATTAAAGAATTAGAAGCTAAACGACAGGCACGAAAATCGCTTCCCGGAACTCATTATTTAGAAATAATGAAAGGACGACTCCCCTGGCCTTGTTCTGGAGATATTGTTAGTTATTTTGGCTCCTATGAAGACCCCAAATATAAAACTAAAATAAAAAATAATGGTATTGATATTAGATGCGGAAGCGATTGTCCGGTTAAAGCAGTTGCTCCGGGTAAAGTTGCATTTGCAGCCCGGTTTATGGGTTATGGCAATATGGTAATTTTAGATCACGGAGAAGGCTATTATACAGTTTATTCTAACCTGTCAGAAATAAATTGTGCAGTCGATGAAAAATTAGAAACGGGTGATATTCTTGGGCGCTCACAAGATATTTTACATTTTGAATTCCGTGCCGAAGGCAAAGCAGTAGATCCGCTTCTGTGGCTTAGTCGTTAATTACACATGATACTTTTTACAAAAATTATAGGGCAAGAATTAGCTAAGAAGATTTTAACTAAGCTTTATTTAAAAAAACATTTTCCCCCGTTACTTTTTGTTGGACCAACTGGTGTTGGCAAACGGACTACAGCAATTAATTTTGCGCAAATAGTTAACTGTCCTACATCCGGTGATCTTGAAAATAACAAATGCTTGCGATGTTCTCAAATTGGAAATCTTAATAATATAGACATTAAGTTATATTTTCCAATACCTCAGCAACAATATACGCAAGAAACAGAATTTAGTGGAGATGTTTTAGATTATATTACAGAAAATTTACCAGCTTATCGATTAGGTGAAACGCGCCCATCACTTTCTCAAACAAGCTATCACCCGCTTGCATTAATTCATTATATCAAAAGCGAAATGGCATATCGGCCGGTCATCTGTAATTATAAAGTTATTATTATCCTTGATATTCACAAGATCCGCCCTGAATCAGCAAATGCTCTGCTTAAAACATTAGAAGAACCTCAAAAAGAAACAATGTTCATATTAACTGCAGAACGAATAAGTCAAATCATGCCCACAATTCGTTCTCGTTCTCAACTTGTATTTTTTAGAAAATTAAAAAAAGCTGAAATCAAAAATTATCTCATTAGCAAAATGGGAATTGACGAAAAACAAGCAGAAGTCGCTAGTAACATTGCCGATGGCCGGATAAGAAACGCTTTAGTTTTTCTGTCTAATCCTCAATCAGTGTTGCCGCCTGAGGAACTTATTAGACTATTAGACCGGAATATAACAAATGCCAGTAAACTTACTGCTTTGATAATAAACAACGAGATTCTAAATAATAACCTTACAGTCGAAAAAATAATTTCATCGACATTGTTTTTATATCGGCAGGTGCTTTTCTATAAATTAAACCTACCCGTTATTTATAATCACGAGGTTATTAAAAAAATTTCTAACAAGCTTAGCTATGAGGAGTTACTCATTAAAATTGCAGTTATTCTAAATGCTCTCAACGAACTTTCTGTTAATTTAAACCGCAGGTTGTTTCTATTCAACTTGCTCACGAAGTTACGAATATAAAATGTAAATTCTAATATTCTTACGAATTTTAAATGTAAATGTATGGGTAAAAAGGCTTTGCTTATTAATCCATGGATTTACGATTTCAAGGCATTTGATTTTTGGAGTAAGCCATTAGGCCTTCTATATCTTGGAGCGTTGCTTCAAAAACATAATTGGGAAATTTACTTAATCGATTGCCTTGATCGTTATCACCCTAAATTACTGAACTCTGGGAAAAAATTGCCAAAGGTTGATGAATTTGGGCGAGGAAAGTATATCGCTGAAGTTGTCCCAAAACCGGAAATTTACAAACACTATCCTAGGCGCTATAAACGCTACGGATTACCAGAAGAAATTTTCCGTAAGATTCTTTTAGAACTACCCAAGCCGGATTGGATTTTTGTTACATCTCAGATGACTTATTGGTATTTGGGGGTATTCTCAACAATAAATATTATAAAAGAAACATTTCCCAAAATTCCTATTGTTTTAGGAGGAATTTACACAACTTTATGTTACGAACATGCTTTAAGACATTCAGGTGCAAATTATGTATTGCCCGGTCCGGTTGAAGAATCGCTATTTCGTTTATTTCCAGAAATTCCGAAATATACTTTTCCGGAACTACCATTCCCGGCATTTAATCTGTATCATAAATTAGATTATGTAACAATTCTTACATCTCGGGGGTGTATATTTCGATGTAACTACTGCGCGGTACATTACCTTGTACCAAATTTCGTCTGTCGTACCGTACAAGCAGTAATTAACGAATTAGAAATTTATGCCCAAAGTCAAATTAAGAATATTGTATTTTATGACGACGCACTACTCGCTAATCCAAATTTTTCATCGATTCTTGATGAAATTAAAAACCGGCGATTTTCTTTTCAATTTCATACACCAAATGGACTTCATCCTCGTTTTATTACTGAAGAAATCGCGCAAAAAATGAAAGAAGTAAATTTTAAAACTATTTATCTTAGTTTAGAAACAATTGATTCCAGGCTTCATGATTTATATGATCAAAAAGTAACAAAAAATGAATTTACTCGTGCTGTAAATAATCTAAAAAAAGCTGGCTTTGACAACAAACAAATTCATGCTTATCTACTTATCGGTCTCCCTCTATTTGATTTTGATACCATTAAAGAAAGCATTGATTTTGTGTTGTCTCTTGGAGTAACACCTCACTTAGCAGAATATTCGCCAATACCTCATACTCAAATCTATCGTAATAATTTTTCAAAAAACCTTTCCGAACCCCTGTTGCATAATAATATAATTTTCCCCCTTTTAAACAGTGAGGAAAAAAATAAAATGGCAGAGCTAAAAAAGTATCTTATAAAAATCAGACAGACTTCTTTACTTTCAAAAACAAAATAAAATCACAAACAATAAAAATAATGTTCACAAGCCAAGCAGCCATCGGAGGTTTTAGTATCAAAATCTGACCATAGGCTTTGCAGATTTGGATTAAACCCCAATAAACAAAGGCAAAAAAAAGCCCTAATGCTAAACCGAACATTACTCCACCTTTTCTTACAAGCATAATTAAAGAAAGGCTAAGAATCACTATAATAAAAACTGTAACAGGATTAGCAAATCGAAAATGAAATTCCAATTCAGTTTTAGCTGAATTAAATCCAGCTTTTTTTAACTCTCTAAGATATTTAAACAGTTCCCATAGTTGTAATTCTTCTATATTTTTCAATTCTTCGAGGAAAAATTCTGGATTATGAGTTATAGGTAAAATCATTTCAGGATAATACTCAAATTTTTCTTTTGCACTACTTAAGAAAATACGTTTAATCACTTTTTCACCATACCACTGCTTGTTTGTATAGCGCGCCAAAGCACCATCAAGACGAGTCTTAATTGTACCATCTTCAGCAAAATTAATAATTATGAAATCTTTCATATTAGCATTAAGAACTTTTTTTCCAATAATATCAGCTTGATATTCTTTAACATAGTATAATGTACGTTTTAAATCGCGCATAAACAGGTTATAACGACGCGATTTTATTTGTTGTGTTTGTTTTTCAATTTCGTATTTTTGTATTGAATTAAGAATCCGGTTCGAAGGTATTGTGACAAACTCATAAAAAATAAATTGTCCTAAAACAAATACACAGCCTAAGATAACCACCGGTGTAAGTAACCGATAAATGCTGACTCCAGCTGATTCTAAAACTAAAAGTGTTTGCTCGCGAATTAAACGCCCATAAACTAAAAAACAAGCGCATATTACTGCAGACGAAAAAAGCAGACTAATACCGGAAGGTATATAGAAAAAATAATATTTGACAATAACTAGTATTGGTGTATGTCGGCTTAGATAATAATCCAAATCGCCTACTAGGTCAATTAATATGTAAATTAACACCAAAGCGAATAAGGATATAATCAAAAATTTTAAAAATTCTCTTGCCAGATATCGATCAAAAATATGCATAATTAATTTTTACCGAACGAAATGTCGTTTTAGACGTTTAAGGAATGACTCCTCTGTGATTGTAATACTCAGAATTTCGATGGCAGAAGGGATCAATATAAAATTCGCAAGCCAAATTAGCACCGGTGGTGAGATTTTTATCAAGTATGAAAACTCTTCGCTTGCCAGGAAAATAATGTAATAACCAGCATATACAAGTAAACCGAGTACAAATCCAAAACCTAATCCACTCCGTCGTAATAACATACCTAGTCCTGATCCTAAAAATAATAGGAGGAGACAAGAAATTGCTAGTGCATGTCGTTTTTCAATTTCTATAGAATACCTAAGATACTCTTGAGTCTTGCTGTTCATTTTTGCCAGGATCTCAGAAAGATAATAATTAGTTACATCGTTGTTCTGTTTTTTTTCTAGCGCTTTATATGAGTTTTTTAAGTTTTTAAGTTCTTTTTGAGATTGGAGCATACGTTTATATAAATCTTTATGTAACAATTCGCGCGGTGATCGGTATTTACGTTCACGGCGGATTAACTCCCAATTAACCTCTAGATTTATTTCGTGATCGGTAAAATTTATATGTCGATATTTATTGTCAGGGAGAAGTTCGGAAATTGTACCATTCTTTAAACGCACTATAAGATATTTTTCATCGGGACTTATAAATATTTTACCTTCTTGTGCTTGAATTAATGTAGGCTTTAATCCAAAACCTTGTTTTTGCCAAATAGAAACCTCCTTAACATTTCCAGTTTTTTCATCAACATTTCCAAAATATAGTACATACCCCGAAAAATCTTCGATAAATACTTTTTCATAAATTCTAAGAGTCGGTTTTTTTTGAGAAATATCGGCAAGCAAATTTCGAGCTCGATACATTGATTCAGGCAATATATACCCATTAAAAAAAATCATAAATAGAGACAATGTTAAAACGAAAATTCCTACAGGCATAAATAATTTTAATGGATTGATTCCTAAACTTCTTATCGCAACAAGCTCATTGTCCTGGCTTATTCGACCGAAACTAATTATGCTCGCGATTAACACTCCGATTGGAGTGCTAAACGATAAAACAAATGGTAAACTGTAAAGCATAAGTTCACAGACAATCCTAAAGCTTACTCCCTTTTTTATTAATAAATCAATTAGAAGGAATATTCGATCCAAAAGTAAAATTCCGGTCATTATAAGATTAGCCCATATTAACGGCAAAACAAATTCTTTAATCGTTTCACGATATAATATTTTCATTGAGTTAAATTTTATTAGAGAAATTTTGCTTAAAAACAATTCCATTCGTGACTTTCAGGCATATTCTAATTTTATATAAGTCAATGTCGTAAAATAATTAATGATAGCTTCTTCGTACTTAAACTACTATTTTATGATTAAGTACGCAGTTATATACCTTGAGAACTTTCCTGCTCGTATTTTTCTTTTATCATTTCCTCAACCGTTTTTTCGGTATGACGCTCTGCTAGAAATTTTACTTTTGCGAATTCTTCGTCAATTTGGCGATTATATTCTTCTAATTCTTTAAGAGCTTTTTTGCCACTGGCGTATTCTAAACATTTTAGACGTTTTAAAAGTACGTCATAAGGTTTATTAGAAGTATAAGTAATAAGAGTATATCGGGCTACGAATTTTTGACACCTGATACATTCAACATATACTCGAATGCGTTCTCCTGTTTTTACGTAAACATAGTTTTTTAAGTCAGTATTACCACAATAGGGGCAAGTTTCTTTTTTGGCATCTTCCATAACACCTCTTAACTTATGATTAAAGTTAAAATTTTTATAAATATAACGATAATTATTGCTGAACCGATTGCAATTATACTTCCAAACTTTACCATATCACGTAATTTAATTATCCCTGCTCCGTAGGCAATAGCATTAGGTGGTGTACTAATAGGTAAAATCATTGCGATTGATGCTGAAATACCGACAAGCAAAGCGGTATCAATAAATTTGGGCGAAATTCCAACAGCAATTGGTAGTAAAATTGCTGCTGCTGATGTGTTCGAAATAAACGTTGTTAAAAGAATTGTTATAATTGCTAATCCGATTAATAATAAAATATTGGGAAACGACTGTAATCGAACTGCATTTACAAACCAACTTGAAAGACCACTTTTTTCAATACTCATGCCAAGCGATAGCCCACCCCCCATAAGCATTAATGTATCCCAACCAAATGCTCCAAAATCTTCTTCGTTTAAAAGCCCGATGCTATGGAAAACTATAACCGGAATAAGCGAGACAATACTTGTGGGAATTTTATGAAGTTCACTTGTAAGCCATAATGCTAGAGTAATCAAAAAAACCCATAATATCACTTTTTGCTGAATATCAAATATAAACTCCTTAGGCTTGACGACCGGAACAACTTTTAAGTTACTTTTAAATGAACTTGATAAAATCCAATAAATTAATAAAAAAAGTAAAATTGTTAGTGGCAGAGCAAATGCCATCCAACCGATAAAAGAAATATTTATTCCTTTGTTTTTTAAAATACTTATAGTTAAAGCATTAGGAGGAGTGCCAATTGGTGTAGCAATTCCGCCAATGTTTGCAGAAAACGGGATTCCCAAGGTTAAAGCATAAAGCAAAGGGTCATCTTTAGGAATATTTTCAGCAAGCACCAACACAAGTCCAATCATCAGTGCTGTAGTTGCAGTGTTCGACATCCACATCGAAAGAAAGGCTGTAACAGCCATAAATCCTAAAAGAATTTTTCGGGGGGTGTTTCCAATTTTTTTAAGAATAAGAAAAACAAACCATTCATCAAGTTCATATTTTTTAAGTGCTTGTGCTAAAATTAATCCTCCTAAAAATAAGACTATTACTGAGTCAAAAAACGGGGCTAAAAATACTCGAAAATTTACATCCATCGGACGAGTCAATAAAATTGCTTGTAGGAACAAGATAACAAAAGATGTAACATAGACCGGTATTATCTCTGTAATCCAAAGTAATGCCGCAAAAATTAAAATTGACAAGGTGCGTCGTCCTGCTTCATTTAAGCCGGAAATAGGGATAAAATAAACTGCTGTAGCAATAATTACAAAAATAATAATTTGAATAAGTTTTTTTAAAACCGCCTTGTTCATTAGCTTGTTATATTACAACAAAAACCTTGCATCAAGAGCGTAAGCTCCTTGATTTTCTTCGTAGACTAAAAATGGATTAATATCAATTTCAGAAAATTCCGGAAAATCGGTTGTTAATTGAGAAAGTCGTATAAGTGATTCCTCAATAATTTGTATATCAGCCGGTCTTCGGCCCCGAAACCCTTGAAGAATTTTATAACCTTTTATTTCTTCTATCATATGACGTGCTGATAGTGCCCGAATTGGACAGATTCTAAAGCTTACGTCTTTTAAGACCTCAACATATATTCCACCTAATCCAAACATTATTATTGAACCAAACTGGGGATCTTTTTTAATACCAAGTATTGTTTCAATACCAGGTTGAGCCATCTTTTGTAAAAGATAACCTTCAATTTTAGCTTCAGGCATTAGAGTTCTTATTCGTTTATTCATCTCCTCGTATTTCATCAAAAGTTCTTCGTCGTTTGTTATATCAAGAGCGACACCACCTACTTCAGTTTTATGAATTATATCACCAGAAACTATCTTTAATACCAGAGGATATCCAATATTACGTGCTTCACAAAGAAGCATATCCTGATTTTTTACAAATGCGTAAGGTAATACTGGTATTTTGTACGCAGCAAGTATTGCGTAACCTTCATATTCAAAAATATAAGGTGGGGTTCGGCGTTGAGCTTGTTTGATAATATCTTCGACAATTTTGGGTTCAACATCATCATAAACTTTAACTTCGCTAGGTGGTAACTGGGTCCACTCATAAAACTCGCACATATTAGCAAGTGCTTGGGCAGCGATTTCCGGAAAGGGATAATAAGGAATTTTGGCCTGCCAGAGGGTTTGAATAACTTCTTTGGTATTCTCTAACGATAATAAACACCCCATTATTGGCTTTTCGCAATTCTTAGAAATTTCACTTATCACCCGGGCTACTGTTTTTGTTTCTGCCATTAAGGTTGGCGTCCAAATACAGATAATTCCATCAACATTTTTATCATCAATAAGCGCTTTAAGAGCATTTCCATAACGAACTTCATCTGAATCTCCAATTACATCTAAAGGATTCCCAATATTAGCTTGAGGGGGCATAAAAGCTTTAAGTTTCTTAACGGTCTCTTCTTCGTATTTAGCAAGTCTCATTCCATTGCGGATTACAGAATCTGTAGCCATTATTCCCATTCCCCCGGCATTAGTAATAATAGCAATGTTGCGAGATTTCGGTAATGGTTGTCCGGAAAATGCTTTAGCATAATCGAAAAGCTCGCTAACTGTATCGACTCGGATAATACCGCATTGATGTAAAAAGGCGTTATAGGCTTCGTCAGAACCCGCCAGGGCTCCGGTATGTGAAGATGCTGCTTTAGCACCTTCATAAGTCCGCCCAGACTTTATTGCTAAAATCGGCTTACCAATCCGCGAGGTTACTTCAAAAGCAATATCCATAAATCTTTTAGGCTCTACTAAATCCTCTTAATATAGAATAATTAACTGGGTTTGCTCATCATCTTTGAGATATTCGAGTAAGTCGTTCTCATT